>NZ_JBEKCZ010000010.1:0-48254 GCF_050014615.1 Bradyrhizobium sp.
CGACAATGTCGCGGTGCTGCTGGCGCGGCTGCAAATCGATGCCGCCGAGATACTCGGTGATATCCTTCGCAAGCGCTGAAACCTTCGCCGCGGCGGCGGCAAAATCGCGGTCCTCGCGCAGCATGAAACCATAGTCCTTGATCACGGTGCCGCAGCCCGACGTCGTCATCAGGATGGCGTCGAGACCGTTTCGCTCGGCCTCCGCGAGCCAGACCGTGATGTTGGCGCGGGCCCGCGCCAGCGCATCGGCATCGCGGCCGAGGTGATGGGTCAGCGCACCGCAACATTGCTCGTCCTTGACCAGCACCACCTCGATGCCATGACGCGTCAACAGATTGATGGCGGCCTGATTGATGCGCGGCGCCAGCACCTGCTGGGCACAGCCTTGCAGCAGGGCGACGCGTCCCCGCCTCGTCCCCTCCGCCGCAAAAACGCTTCCGCCGGCCGCCCCGCGCGGCGACAGGCGGCGCGGCGCGAGCGCCAGCATCGCCTTGATTCGCCTCAATAAAGTCGGTGAGGCCGAAACCGACTTCGAGCCCGCTTCGGGCGTCGGCAGCAACGCGGTCAGCGGCCGGCCCAACCGTGCCAGGATCATGCCGGCGCGGAACAATCCTGGTCGCGGCAGCACGAAGGCGAGCACCGCCCGCAACGCCCGCTCGGTCAGCGGCCTGGCATAATCCCGTTCGATCTTCACCCGCGCCTGATCGACCAGGTGCATGTAATTCACGCCCGATGGACAGGTGGTCATGCAGGCGAGGCAGGAAAGACAGCGGTCGATATGCTTGACCACTTCCTGTGTCGGCGGCTTGTCCTTTTCCAGCATCTCCTTGATGAGATAGATTCTGCCGCGCGGGCTATCGAGTTCGTCTCCGAGCAGCACATAGGTCGGACAGGTCGCCGTGCAAAATCCGCAATGCACGCAGGCCCGCAAAATCTTGTCGGCTTCCGCAATATCGGGGTCGGCGAGCTGGGCGAGGCTGAATTCGGTCTTCATGCCGCGGTCCCCCGTATCATCCGGCCGCGATTGAGGATGTTTTTCGGATCGAAGCTGTGGCGGACGCGTTCGCCAAGCGCGGCGAGACCGCTCTTCTGGGGGTGAAACACATCGACATGGCGCCGCACCTCGTCGGACGCGCGCAGCAGCGTGGCGTGGCCACCGGCGGCATCGACGCGCGTGCGCACCAGCGCCGCCTGGGCGTCGGCTTTGGGAGGCAGCGCCGCCCAGATCAAGCCACCGCCCCAATCGTAGATCACGTCGCCACCGGTGTCCCGCGCCAGCGCCTGACCGAGCGCACCGCCGGAAGCCGGTGGACAGACGATCCGCCACACCGGCCACGCGCCGAGCGCGCCGCTGGCCGCGAACGGTTGAACATCGCGAATCGAGCTCCAGATCACCGCCGAGGCCGCATCTTCAATAATCTCCGCGATCCCGAACAGCGCCAGCGCCCTGCCTAGCGCGGCGGCGCGATGGGCGGCGGACGCGGTAATGCCCTCCAGCCGCAACAGCGTGACCGCCTCGTGCGGAGATCCGAGATCGCCAAGCCCGCTCACCAAGCCTCGAAACGCCGAATTCGGCACATGCGCGGCAGCGGATACATCGAACGGCGAGCCCAGAGCCGCGGTCATGGCCTTGTTGGCGGTGATATCGTCCAGTCCGCGCAGCACCAGCGTGCGCTCGCTCTCGGGCCTCGGCATCACCTTCAGCGTCACCTCGGTCATGACCGCGAGCGTGCCCCAGGACCCCGCCAGCAATTTGCACAGATCGTAGCCGGTGACGTTCTTCACCACCCGGCCGCCGGCCTTGAAACTGTCGCCAAAGCCGGACACCGCATGCGCGCCCAACAGATGGTCGCGGACGCCGCCGGCCTTGATGCGGCGGGGGCCGGCGAGACCCGCGCCGATCATGCCGCCGATGGTTCCGACGTCTGGCGTGCCCAGCAGCACCGAGGTGTTGATCGGCTCAAAGGCGAACTGCTGATTTTTGGAGTCGATCAGCGACTTGACGTCGGCGAGCGGCGCGCCGGCCTGCACGGTGATGATCAGCTCATTCGGCTCATAGGCCGTCACCGCGTTCAGCGCCGATAGATCGAGCAGCGCGTTGGTCGCCATCGGCTGGCCGATCAGCCGCTTGCTGCCATGACCTATGATTTCCAGCGGCTGCTCGCTGGCGAGCGCCGCACGCACCACCTGCTCGACATCCCCCGCATCACGTACTTTAGGGGTATCCACGCCAACAGCCTCGCCTTCATGATACGCCCACGCCGGCTTATCGCAGCCGGCGTATCCCGGATATGTTCTAAAGGCGTGGATGCCGGATACAAGGCCGGATGTGAAGAACGCACGAAATCAAATTCGAGCGCCGAACATTTCCTTGAATGCCACGACGCCGCCTTCGGTAATCTCGACCGATCGTCCCAAACGCCGTCTGCGGATCCAGTCCCGCTCGAAGCCAAGATGGGCGATGGCAGCGCCGACCCGGCCGGCCAGATGCGGGCGCCGTTCGCTCCAGTCGAGGCAGGGCCGGCAGAACGCGCGGCGGCTGCGAACGGGTGCCGTAAGGTCGACGCCAATATCGACCAGGAAGCACGATCCTTCCGCGGTCAATTCCCCGGCATCGGCATCGAGAATGAGGTATCGACGTTCAATCATCGCGTCGGTGACCGCGACGCCAAGCTCCCCGGCCAGATGATCATAGCAGGTTCGCGCTCGCCGCATCTCGCTATCGATCCTGGACGGCGGCCGAAACCGGGGCGGACCCGTCACCGCAACATTCATGATGCCCTCGAGCATCCGGGCGACAAGCGGGGTTGCCAGCCGGTAGAACCGGCGCGGCCCGCGCTTTTCCACGCTCAGAAGCTCGCGCTCGACCAGTTTGGCCAGATGCGAACTGGCGGTCTGGGCCGTTACGCCGGCGACGATTGCCAGTTCCTTGGCGGTGAGCGCCCGTCCGTCCATCAAGGTCGATAGAATGTTGGCGCGTCCGGGATCCCCCACCAGTTGGGCGACCTCCGCCAGTTGCGGTACGACCGGCATTGCGGACCTCCCTCGTTCGGTTGGAACAATGCACGGTCTGGCACGGCGTTCCCCGCCAACGCTTCGATCGCGATCGAAATTTGCTCGCAACGACCGACCCGCCCGCGCCGCTCTGCCGCACAGCGGCCGCGAGCGCTCAGCCCTGCTGCACGGCGATGGAACCTCAATGCGACACTTCGACCGCGGTCGAACTAAAACCTCACAACCTTCGGCGCGAAGCTGCGTTACCAATGATCGACAACAAACGAATGGAGAAAATCGTGCGGCATTTGAAAATCACGACACCCCAACCGTGGTCTACCGGCCCGGTTACGAGACGGACGGCCATCACGGCGTTCGGCGTGGCGATGATGATGGTCAATCTGTCATCATCGGCCATTTCACAATCCCGACCTCAGCCAATCGAAGGAACAACGACCATGGGTCAATATGCAATGAGCGAAAAAACCTTGAGCGACGCCGTCGGCGTTGGCGGCCTGTTGGTGGTCGCCCAATGGGAAGCCAAAGAAGGACAGGCCGACAAGGTTGCGGAGATTCTGCGCCATTTTCTGCCCGAGGCCCAGAACGATCCGGGAGCCAAGCTGTTCCTGATCAGCCGGAACAAGGAAAATCCCGCGCAATTCATGTTCTATGAATTGTTTGTCGACGAGGCCGCTTTGAAAGCGCATCAGGAAAGTGCGTATTTCAAGACCTATATCGCGGGTCAGGCGCTGCCGCTTCTCGCCAAGCGCGAGCGCGCGCAATACGCGCTGCTGTAACCGGTCCGCGCGATTTCCAAAATTGACGGCGAGGCAAAGGAGCCGGGTCGAGGGATTTTTGCCCCGGCTTCCTTTCGCCCGCAGAAACTGGAGTTTGAATGACCGATTTTCCAATCGCACCGCAGCTCGATCCCCGCGAGCAGCATTTTCGCATTCGCGGTCCACGTCAGGGATTGTCACTGTTCCTGCGGTTTCTGCCGGCGCTCGACACCGGGTTTGAACCGCGGCGTGCGGTGCTTTATGTTCACGGTGCAACCTTCCCGTCGGCACTTTCGATTGCGCATCGATTTGACGGAAAGTCGTGGCGCGATGCATTGGGCGAAGCCGGCTTCGACGTCTGGGCGTTGGACTTTTATGGCTTCGGTCATTCCGACCGCTATCCGGAAATGGACCAGCCCGCGACCGACCATTCGCCGCTATGCGTGGCGGAGGATGCCGCAAAGCAGCTGGAGGCCGCCATCCGCTTCATCCTCGGGCACCAGAAGCTCGACAAACTATCCCTGATCTCGCATTCCTGGGGCTCGATGCCCGTGGGTCGCTTCGCCGGCGCGCATTCCGCGCTGGTCGACCGGCTGGTGTTGTTTGCCCCGATCGGACGTCGCGGACCACGGCGCTATGAGATGCCGCCCTCGTTTCCGGCGTGGCGCATCGTGACCCCGCAAGACCAG
This sequence comes from Bradyrhizobium sp., assembly GCF_050014615.1. Classification (GTDB taxonomy): domain Bacteria; phylum Pseudomonadota; class Alphaproteobacteria; order Rhizobiales; family Xanthobacteraceae; genus Bradyrhizobium. The sequence continues at coordinate 4,460 of NZ_JBEKCZ010000010.1, forward strand.
TGGAACCGGTTCGTCGAAGACGTTCCGGCGCATGAGCCACCGGTTCTGTCGCGGATCCATTTCGAGCAATGGAGCCAGCATTATCTCGACAGCGATCCCGACAGCCGTTCGCGCGATCCCGCTGGTGTCAAGACTCCGCTCGGCCCCTTTAGCGAGATCATCAAGGCGTGGCATGGCCAACTGGCCTACGACCCGGCGCTGGTCCGAGCGCCGGTCGCCATCATCCGCGGCGAATGGGATGGGCTGATGCAGGATGACGATGCGCGCTGGCTTTTCGACGCCTTCACGCAATCGCCCGTCAAGCGCGACATCAAGATCGGCCGCGGTACCCATTTGATGCATTTTGAGACGATGCGGCCGGCGCTTTGGCAGGAAAGCATCAACTTCCTGCTCGCCAACGATACCGCACCGATCCCGGCCTGAAACAAGCTCGAAAGGAAAGACGATGTTTTCCGTGATTTTCGAAGTTCGCCCCAATGACGGTCGCAAGGACGACTATCTTGAGCTCGCCAAGCACTTGAAGCCGATCCTGGAGAAGATCGACGGCTTCGTCGATAATGAGCGCTTTGAAAGCCGGCTCCGGCCGGGATGGGTGCTGTCGCACTCGACCTGGCGTGACGAGAAGTCGGTGGTCCGCTGGCGTACCGAAGGCGAACATCATGTCGTGCAGGGCAAGGGCCGGTTCGAGATATTCAGGGATTATCATCTGCGCGTCGGCGATGTGACCGCCGACACCGACCCGCCGAAGGAAGCGCCGATAGACGAACGGCGCTTCGATGAGACCGAAGTCGGGGCCGCCAAAATCGTGACCTTTACGGAGATCACGCCGGCCAGGGGCGCCGCGTTTGTAACCCAAACGGACCTGCTGCTGGCCGATCTTGGCCTTGATCTCAAGAACGGCGGCGTCATTGAGCACGATGTGTTCGCCAGTATCTATAATCCGGGAAAGCTGGCACTGCTGGTGGGCTGGAAAGACCCGAAAGCGGCCAACGCGTGGTCGCCCAGGAAGGTCGACGCCATCGGGACGCTCCGGCACCGCAAAATCCGCGTCGTGCGCGACTACGGTCGATTCGATCGGCGCGAGGCGCCGCAGTTCTATCCGGATATCGAGGGGGCACAGACCAGGCATCCCGAACCCGCGCACCGCAAGGGCGCGTAAACGCAACCGGTCATCATGCCCAGTCTAGACTAGAACCGCGGCAGTTCAGGGAAGGCCAGCTTGCCGCCGTGGACATGCACGCGGCCAAGCTCGGCGCAGCGATGCAGGGTCGGAAATACCTTGCCGGGATTGAGCAGGCCCTGGGCGTCGAACGCGCATTTCAGCCGCTGCTGCTGGTTGAGATCGATTTCGCTGAACATCTCCGGCATCAGGTCGCGTTTTTCGATCCCGACCCCATGTTCGCCGGTCAGGACGCCGCCGAGTTCGACGCAGCAGCGAAGGATATCGGCGCCGAACGCTTCGGCCCGCTCCATCTCGCCCGGCATATTGGCATCGTACAGGATCAGCGGATGCAGATTGCCGTCGCCGGCATGAAATACATTGGCGACGCGAAGCCCGTATTTTTCGGAGAGATCGCGAATCCGGGCCAGAGCTTTCGGCAGCGCGCCGCGCGGGATGGTGCCGTCCATGCACAGATAATCCGGCGAAATCCGCCCGACGGCCGGAAACGCCGCCTTGCGGCCGGCCCAGAACAGATTGCGCTCCGTTTCCGAAGTCGAGATTTGGCAGGTGGTCGAACCGCAACCCTGCGCGATCGCCTCGACCCGCTTGATCAGTTCATCGACCTCGATACCGGGACCATCGAGTTCGATGATCAAAAGCGCCTCGACGTCGAGCGGATAGCCGGCATGGACGAAGGCCTCGGCGGCGTGAATCGCGGGCTTGTCCATCATTTCCATGCCGCCCGGAATGATCCCGGCGCCGATAATTCGTGCCACGCACTCGCCGGCCGCCTCGACCTGCGCGAAGCCGACCATCAGCGCGCGCGCGGTTTCCGGCTTCTGCAGAATCCGCACCGTGACCTCGGTAATGACGCCGAGCAGGCCTTCGGAGCCGGTAATAATTCCCATCACATCGTAGCCGCTGGTCTCGGCGGACTTGCCGCCGACCCTGATGATTTCGCCGGATATCAGCACGATTTCGCACCCCAACACGTTGTTGGTGGTCATGCCGTATTTCAGGCAATGCACGCCGCCGGAATTCTCGGCCACGTTGCCGCCGATCGAGCAGGCAATCTGCGACGACGGATCGGGCGCATAATAGAACCCGGCATGGGCGACCGCCTGGCTGATGGCGAGATTGGTCACCCCCGGCTCGGTCACGACCACGCGGTTGTCGAAATCGATCTCGCGGATGCGCTTGAATTTGCCCAGCCCCAGCAGCACGGCATCGGCGAGCGGCAGCGCACCGCCGGACAGCGAGGTGCCGGAGCCACGCGGCACGACCTTGATGCCCTGCTCGAAGCAATATTTCAGAACCTGCGAGACCTGTTCGGTGGTGTCCGGAAGCACCACGACCATCGGCGGCTGACGATACGCCATCAGGCCATCGGACTCGTAAGGCAGCATTTCGGCCGCGCTGTCGATCACGCCTTCGCCCGGCACGATGGCGCGCAACGCCATCACGATGGCGTCACGGCGCCCCAGAACCGCCTGATCCGGCGCGGGCATCATGATGGTCATCTGAATTTCTCCAACCGCCGTCGAACCCAGGCAGATTCACGGCATGGCTTGATTTGTCATGACAAATCAAGCACGTCTGGATCGGTTTGGGTAGGCCGCCGCGAGATAAGCGGGCCGCGAATATCGGCTACCCGAAAGGTGCAACCGAGAGGGATGAAACCCGATAAGCATTTCGTGGCTTGTCCATGACAAGCGCGCCGTGCCACAAACGACCGCCGAGAAACCCCCGAAGCAACGAAGAGCAGAGTATGAAAAAACTGACATTGAGCGCGCTGGTCATCATCGTATCGTCGGCCGCCGCATCCGCGGCACTGGCGCAGGACGCCGCGGCCGGCAAGACGTCTTTCAACAAATGCCTGGCCTGTCACGCGATCGGCGAAGACGCCAAGAACAAGGTCGGACCGCAGCTCAACGGGCTCGACGGCCGCAAGTCCGGCACCGCGCCGGACTACAACTACTCCGATGCCAACAAGAATTCCGGCATCACCTGGAACGAGGCCCAGTTCAAGGAATACATCAAGGACCCAAAGGCAAAGGTCCCAGGCACCAAGATGGCCTTCGCCGGTGTCAAGAACGAGAAAGAGGTCAACGATCTCTGGGCCTTCATCTCGCAATACGACAAGGACGGAAAAACCAAATAACGTAGCCGGCTGGGCCCCGGTTCTGATTGAATCAGAACCGGGGCCTTAATCGTTTATTTTGATGTATTTTCCCAGCGCGAACCGGCATCCATCCCGCATCGGGCGCGGGACAGGCCTTCGCCCGAAACCGCTCTAATTGGCGGCAGCCCGCGTTCCCTGCGCAATTCCGCTGATCATGGCGTCGATCTCACCCATCACAAGTTCGGGCGCGGCATTTTGCACGAGGTGACCAACACCAGGCAGCATGATCAGTTTGGCGTTCGGCACCGCGGCGGCGAAGGGCCGGGAGTGGATGCTCGGCCACACGGTGGTGTCGGCGTCGCCGGCGATCACCACCGCCGGCACCTTGATTTCTGCGTAGCGCGGGGACTGCTCCCTGACCGCCGCCTTCAACGTCACGAGATCGCGGGCATTGGCGAGGAACTCGCGCGGACGCAGCAATAATGCCGTCGCGGTGTCGCTGACGAAATTTTCCGGCATGGTCTGCGGCAGGAACGCATTGCGGGCGCCGGGCGCGGTCAGGAAGTAACCGAGCGGCAGCGTGATCGTATAGGCCAGCAACGGACCGATCACGGGGGTGGTGACGACGTCATTGTACCATCCGACGCCGCCGGACCACGGATAGAGGGCCGGCGCCAGCAGCACCAGACCCGCGACGCGCGCGGGATAATCGAGCGCCATCCGCGCACCCAACGCACCGGCCCAGGAGTGGACCACGAGGATCGCCGGACCGATGCCCAGTCTTTCCAGCGCCGCATCGATCATTTGGCCCTGGATGGCTGGCGTCGAATCAGCCTCGCGCGCGCGCGCGCTCCAGCCATGGCCGGGACGGTCGATCAGAATGACCCGATGCCTGCCGGCGAGCAGATCACCGAGCGGTTGCTGCATGGCCTTCAGATTCGAGCTGGCGCCATGGATCAGCACAATCGGCGGACCGGCCGCGTCGCGCGGCCCGATATCGACGACGTTGAGGGTCGCGCCGGTCACCTCGACCATCTCGCCCTGCGCGGGATAGCTGCGCTGCAGCACAACGACGCCGGCCTGTGTGATCAGCGCCAGGATCACCAGCGCCGCCACGAAAACGACCGCTATCATTGCGAGGGTCCGGATGGGTTTGAGCACACATGAGTTACGGTTTGACGGCGGTCCGGTTTCGCCGGACCGGGGCGTTTCAACTTCGCCATGCGGGTTTTCCACCGTACGGCGCTGACACGACGCCGGTCTTCATACAACCGTCATCGGCAGCTTTCTATAACCCTTGGCAATAGTTTTGCGGTCTGATTAGCGTGCCCGTCGAAATTTCCGCAACCTGGCTTATCCACACAATCCACAGCAACGCGCGGGGCGCCAAAGCATTATCTCACCGGTAATTGGAGGATTTTCGATGACTTCCACACCAAACGAAGCCGCCATCGACGAAATTGTCGCCAGCTGCGATGGAGATATTCGCGGCGCGCTAAGAGCACTGCTGCTGGTCAACGAGCAGCTGGAAGCGGAACTTCAGCAGCTCCATGCGGTGGTGGCACATGGCGGGCTGGCAGGATCCGGCGGCAACGTTCTGCATTAGGTCAGAATAGCCTCGCGCGATCAGATGTCGCGGCCTTCGACCTTCTCGGTCAGGGTCTTGACCAGTTCCGGCACCTTCTCGAGATGCGGATTGAGCGCGAGCGCCTTGCGGAAGGCGTCGAGCGCGCGCTTTTCGTCGCCGAGATCCTGCATGATCATGCCGAGGCCCGCCAGCGCGCCGAAATGGCGCGGCTCGCGCACCAATACCTGCTCGATGTCCTGCAGCGAATGGGCGTAATCGTTCTGCAGATAATACAGCGTCGCGCGCCGGTTCCAGCCCTCGACATAATCGGGACGCAGCTTGACCACGGCATCGAGCAGCTTGAGCGCGACGTCCATCTGCTGGGCGTCCATCGCGGCCTTGGCGCGCATCATCAGAAGGGCGGTGGTGTCGCTCGGGGTCTGCATCCACAGCGCCCAGATCCGGGCCTCGACATGCTTGGCGCTGGCCTCATCGGGGGCTGCCTTCAGTGCCCCGAACAGAAAGTCCAGGCCTCGCGTGCGATCGGCGCCGGTCTTCGGCAGCTTGGCCGGGGCTTCCGGCAATTTCTTCTGCTGCTTCGACGGCGTGGTTCCTGGATCCTGCGCCAGCACCGGAAGCGGCATCACGGCGGTGATCGCGGTGAGCAAGATCGCTATCCGGCAGCTGCGCGCAGCAGGGAATCTCAATGCCATGGGCAAAGTCTAGACGCAGTAAACCGCGCTGCAAAGCAGCAAAAGCGTCAAAGAGCCGTGATGACTGTGGACCGCGTGCCGGCCAGGACTGCCGGATTCAGGCCGTAATCAACCCTGAATCAACCCTGGCGCGCCTTGAAACGGCGCTGAACCTTGTTGATCACATAAACCCGGCCCTTGCGGCGGACCAGACGGTTGTTGCGATGGCGACCACGCAACGATTTCAGCGAGTTACGGACCTTCATGGGACAATCCTGATGCGTTGAAAGGCCGTGGGACAGGCCGAAAGTGGCAAAATCTGATTTATCCCGCCGGCGGCTGCGCCGCCCAGGACGCGCGGTTTCTAAGCCATCGGGTGGTCGAATGTCAATCCAGACGGGGTGTTCAAGGCCGTTTTCGCAGCCTTGGCCAAGCCATCGGGGGCAACCTCGGCCCAGCCGTCCCGATTGAAATTGCACACAAATCCAGTGCCAAGGGAAGTCTAGTGCAGGGGGAACTCGACCATAGCCTCGCCGGTGGCGACTTTCTCGTCGTTCTGGTTGCGGACCATGACGTCGATCAGGACCCAGCGCGAGTTCGCCGTGGCCTGTTTGGACTTCACGATACCGGTCGGCTGGATGGTGTCGCCCGGCCTGACCGGCTTGACCCATCTTGTTTCGAGGCGGCGGTAAATGGCGCCGGCAGGATAGGCCCAGTCGGTAATCATCCGCGAGATCAGCCCGAAATTGTTCATGCCGTGCATGATGATGCCGCCGAAATTGGTCTTGCCGAAATTGCCCTTCATGTAATCGTCGTCGAGATGCAGCGGGTTGTAGTCGAGCGAGGCGTCGCAGAACAGGCGGATCGATTCGCGGCTGACCGCGAATTTCGGTCCGTCGATGGTGTCGCCGGCGGCAAGGTTATCGAAGCTGGTTGTCATGATGTTCACCCCTCACTGCGGCCGGATGGTCCAGCCACGGCCCGAGCAGATCACCTCGCCATGCTGGTTGAAGAAGACATTGTCGTGCACCACAAACAACCGTTCGCGCTTGATGAACTTGTCGAGCGCGCGGGCCTGCAGCGTGATGACGTCGCCGGGACGCGCCGGAACATGGTAGCTCCATGATTGGCCGGCATTGACGGTGCCGGGGCTGCGCATCCAGTCATCCGCCGGCGTGCAGGAGAACATCAGCAGGATGTGGATCGACGGCGGCGCGATCAGCCCGCCATAGCGCGTGGTCCGGGCATAGGCCTCGTCAAAATAAATCGGATGATCCTCACCGACTGATTTGCAGTAGAGCGCGATGGCCTCGCGCGTCAGGGTATAGGGGATGGTCTTGCGCGGCTCACCGGGAACGATGTCGTCCCACAGTTTTCGCAGATTGGCGTCTTTCCAGAAATCGGTCTCGAAGGCCTCCGCCTGTGCCATGCCATCCTCCCCGCTCGGTCGTCTTGTTTGTTCCGTCTTGCGGAATTTGTTATATGGTATAATCAATTTGCCACGCTGAAAAATCAAGGCGAAGTTCCGGGAAGATACAATGTCCAAGCTGAAGTTGCCCAATATCGAAGACGTCATCGCGATCGACATCCACACCCACGCCGAAGAGCCCTGCGGCATGCATGGCGACGACGGCTATGACGACTTCCAGGCGCAGATGGCCGAGTATTTCAAGTCACCGAACAAGCATCCGCCGACAGTGCCGGAAACTGCGGCCTATTACCGCGCCAAAAAGATCGCGGCCGTGATCTTCCCGGTCGATGCCGAGCGCGAGACCGGATTTCGCCGCTACAACAATTACGAAATGCTGGAAGTCGCCGCCGATCATTTGGACGTGCTGATCCCGTTCGCCAGCATCGATCCGCATAAGGGCAAGCTCGGCGTTCGCGAGGCGAAGAAGCTGATCGAGGAATACGGCGTCAGGGGCTTCAAGTTCCATCCGACCATGCAGGGCTTCTATCCGAACGACCGCATGGCCTATCCGCTGTACGAGGCCATCAACGACGGCGGCGCCATCGCACTGTTTCACACCGGACAGACCGGCGTCGGCTCCGGCATGCCCGGCGGCATGGGGATGCGACTGAAATATTCCAATCCGATGTACATGGACGATGTGGCCGCGGATTTCCTCGACCTCAAGATCATTCTGGCACACCCGTCCTTCCCCTGGCAGGAAGAGGCGCTCTCGGTCGCGACCCACAAGCCGAACGTCTATATCGACCTCTCCGGCTGGTCGCCGAAATATTTTCCGCCGATCCTGGTGCGCTACATCAACTCCATGCTGCAGGACAAGATGCTGTTCGGTTCGGACTGGCCGGTGATCACGCCGGATCGCTGGCTGGCGGATTTCGCCAAGCTCGACATTCGCGACGATATCCGGCCCAAGGTGCTGAAGGCCAACGCGCGCAAGATTCTCGGCATCTGAAGCCTCGAAATTCGGCGCGACGTCCGTTCAGCTTTACGGCTGTATCACGATGCATTCGAGATTTCCGGCCGTGGCCGCGGCTTCCATCGCCTGCCGCAAATCCGCGAGCGGGAAAACGCGGGGACGAATGGCGCTGATGTCGAGCAGCCCGCTGCGCAACAGGTCCAGCAGCCGCCGGTAGGCGCTGACCGGATACATGAACTGGCCGAGTATCTCCCAGCTGTTGAGCATCACGGCGGTGTAGGGCAACGGAAGCTCGGTCGTCATGCTCCCCATCAGCACCAGCCTGCCGCCGCGGCGAAGGCTGTGGAGAGCCGAAAGCGTCGAGTTCGGATCGCGCGCCTGCCCCACCATGTCGAACGCCATATGCGCTCCACCGCCGGATGCATCGCGAAGCGCACGCGCATCTTTCTGCACCTCGCCCGCCAGCGTCACCGGCACAACGCGCGGGCCGCCGGCATCCGCCACCGCCTCCAGCGCGCTGCGATTGCGGCCGGCTGCGATCACGCTGGTCGCACCCATGGCGACCCCGAGCAACACCGCCGCCGTGCCGTAGGCGCCGGTGGCACCGTTGACGACCAGCGTCTCGCCGGCCGCGAGCCGGCCTCGAAGCAGGCCGCCGAACGGGATGATGCAGCGGCCGATGGTGACGAGTTCGGTGGCATCGAATTTCTCCAACCCATCCGCCGGCGTGACCGCCGCGACCGGCATCAGCGCGTATTCGGCCAGCGTGCCGTCCGGCCAGTCGGCAAGCACCGCCGCCGCGTCCGGGCTCGAGGTTAGCCCGATCAGGATCTGCGCGGGGTCTTCGACATTCTCCGGCGCGACAAAATGCGACGACAGCACCACGCGCTGGCCGGGCTTCAGATGCCAAACGTCCCGACCCACCGCCGCGATGACGCCGACGCCGTTGGTTCCGATCGTGAAGGGACCTGGAGGCGGATTATAGACCGGCAGTTTTCCTTCCACATAGGCCTTGAGGTACGACATCAACGCCGACGCCTCGATCCGTACCAACACACTGCCGGGGCGCGGCTCCGGGGTGCGCACATCATTGAACCGCAATTCGCCGCCGAGCCGATCCAACTGCCATGCCTTCATGCGGGACTCCCTTGATGCCGAAGGCTTGATATGGCGTGGTGATCGCATATTCGCTAGCATGGCGCCGCAAATTCAAGCCTCCCGCCACACAGCCATCTTCCACCATCCAGCGAGTTCCCCGTGACCATCAAAGCCGTTGTGTTCGATGCCTATGGCACGCTCTACGACATTCAGTCGGTGGCGGCCGTCACCGAGGAGGCCTTTCCCGGCTATGGCGAGATCGTCACGCAGATATGGCGCATCAAGCAGCTCGAATACACCTGGCTGCGCTCGCTGATGCGGCGTTACGAGGATTTCTCCGTCATCACCCGGGATTCGCTGGTCTATACCCTCAACGTGCTCGGCCTGAAACATGACGCCGCCGCCTTCGAGCGCATCATGGACAAATATCTGCATCTGGATCTCTATCCGGATGCGATGGCTACGCTCATAGCAATGAAGGACCGCAAACTGGCGATACTTTCCAACGGCTCTACCGACATGCTCAACGCGCTGGTGCACAATAGCGGCCTCGACCGCGTGCTGGACGCCACCATCAGCATCGACAGCAAAAAGATCTTCAAGCCTGCGCCGGATGCCTACACCCTGATCGAAGCCCGCCTTGGGATAGCGCCCGCGGAGGTGCTGTTCGTATCGTCGAATCCATGGGACGCCTGCGGCGCCAAGGCCTTCGGCCTCAACGTCGCCTGGATCGAGCGGGTGACGCCGCAGGCGATGGCGCTGGCTTGCGTCAAGAGCGATCTCGTCGCGCCGCTCACGATGTTCAAGGCGCTTCGGACGCAGGTGGACGAATTAGGGGTCACACCTGACCATCGCATCCATGCGCTGTCGGAACTGCCCGATCTGGTTGCCGCCCGTGAGCCTTGAATCGGTCCACGCGTTTTTCGCCGAAAAGGCGCCTGACATCACCGTGATCGAATCCCCGATGAGTTCGGCGACGGTGGCGCTGGCTGCCGAGGCCTTCGGCGTCGAGCCGGCGCGGATTGCCAAGACGCTGAGCTTGCGGATCGGCGATCGGGTGGTGCTGCTCGTCACCAGCGGTACCGCGCGAATGGACAACAAGAAGGTAAAAGCGTTGTTCGGCGGCAAGCCGAAGATGCTCGGCGTCGACGAGGTCGCCGACATCACCGGCCATGAGGTCGGTGGCGTTTGCCCGTTCGGACTGAAGATACCGCTGCCGGTTTACTGCGACGTCTCGTTGAAGGCGTTCGACGAGGTGGTGCCGGCGGCGGGCTCGATCCACAGCGCGGTTCGGATCACGCCATCGCGGATGGCCGAACTGGTCGCCGCCGAATGGGTCGACGTCTGCGAAATACGCTCGCAGCAGTAAAGTGGTTTATTGATCGTCGTAGCGTCGCCCGGGCACGGGCTGCTGGGGAGCCGGCACAATCTGCTGAGGTACGCTGGCGCTTGAATCGAATACCGCGCGGCACGCCCCCGAGAGCTGCGGGGTATTTTGTCGCAGGCACGCCACGATCCGATTGACGTCAGGCATCGCGGCGCCACACAGCCGGAACACATCCGGCGTGCAGGCCATTTGCTGCTCCAGCGTTCCCCGGTATTCGTCGGAAAAGGCCGGCGTTTGAACCGCGATGCCGAACGCGATCGGTATTGCAAGACTGAAAAGAATTCGATGGCTCAGGGGTAATCGATACACTCGCATGTCCGATCCTTCTTTTCCGATTCATCTTTCGGATTCTGGGGGCGTGCTTGGTCAATGGGACAAACTGGTCCGCCCCAGGGTTCAAAATAAATGAGACAAAGGAAGGTTCGCGCCGAACAACAAAATGTGAAATCGGCCTTCCAGAATAACGCGATCCCTACTCCACCTTGCCGATTTTCTTCACCGCCGCGACCAGGCGCGCGCTGTCGATTTCGACGAATTTTGAGAATTCCGGCGCGTCCATGTAAGCGACCGGGCTGCCCGCGGTCTCGAAGGTCTTGATCACCTCCGGGCTGATCACGGCCTGCGCCATCGCCTCGCGCAGCCGCGTTATGATCGGCGCCGGCAGCGCGGCTTGCGCGAACAGCCCCGCCCAGATGTAGAACTCGACATCCTTGTAGCCGAGTTCCTTGAAGGTCGGCAGGTCGGGAAAGCTCGCGATCCGCTCCGCGCCCCAATTGGCCAGCACGCGCATCTTGCCGTCATCAACCTGCTGCTTCAGCGTGCCCGGCGCCGATGCCAGCGCCTGTACCGTCCCAGTCAGGATCGCGTTGAGCGCGGGGCCGGCGCCGCGAAACGGAATGTGCAGCAATTTGATGCCGGCGGAGGCGGCGAACATTTCCATCGCCACATGCAGCGTGCCGTAGGGGCCCGACGAGCCATAGGGAATCTGGCCGGGGCGCTGTTTGGCGTCGTCGACAAAATCCTGCAGCGTCTTCCATGGCGCCGATGCCGGCACCGCGAGCAGAGTGGGATCGGCGAGCACGCGCGCCACCGGCGCGAATTGCGCGACTTCGTAGACCGGGGGACGATCGAACAGGCGGTCGGCTTCCGGCAGCACCGCCAGCGACGACAGCGTCATCAGCAAGGTGTAGCCATCGGCGTCGGCGCGCGCCGCCGCGGCGTTGCCGATCGCGCCGCCGGCGCCGCCGGCACGGTTGTCGACGATCACGGACTTGCCGAGAATCCGCTCCAGCGCCAGCGCCACCGGCCGGGCCGCGAGATCGGCCTGGCCACCGGCGGGAAACGGCACGATCATGCTGATGGTGCGCGCCGGCCACGCCGCTTGCGCGACAACGGATTTGGGGCGCGCAACCAGCAGCGGCAGCGCTGCGGCGACCTTGAGAACGTCACGTCGATCCATCGGCAGTTTTTCCCTCGAGGTTTCCGTTGGTTTGATTCGCAAACTAGCGCGAACCGCAGGATGGGCAAGGGCACCACTGGGCGCCATGCCCGTCCTATGAGCATGATTCAACCGGGTTGAATCATGCTCATCATCCATTTTCTTGTTTGAGCATGATCTTTTCGGAAAACCGGTTTCCACTTTTCCGGATCATGCTCTAGCCCCGCGGCAATTTCCTGGCCTTCGCAAAATGCCTGGTCAGGAAATCCGCCAGTACTTCGACGCGCGCGGGGCGCGGGCCCCCGGGAGGCATCACCAGATGCACCGCGCCCTCGGTCTGCTTCCAGCCTTCCAGGATCACTTCGACCTTGCCCGACGCAATGGCGTCGCCGACGAGGAAGTCGGGCAGATCGGCGATGCCGAGCCCCGCGAGCAGCGCCGGCATCACGGCTTCCCCGTTGTTGACGCGCAGCGGCCCGCCCGGCCGTACGCTGGCCTGCTCACCTTTCGCATTGGTGTAATGCCAGACTTCGGGCGTCGATAAATACGCGTAGCCGAAACATTTGTGCTCCGCGAGGTGCATCGGATGCGTCGGCCGGCCATGGCGCTTGAGATAGGCCGGCGACGCCACCGTATAGCGCGGCATCGCGCATAGCCGCCGCGCGATCAGCGATGAATCCGGCAGGCTTGCGATCCGCAAGCCCGCATCGAAGCCCTCGCCGATCAGATCCACCATGGCATCACTCAAATGGAGGTCGATCGCGACATCGGGATATTTTTCCAGAAACTCAGGCAGGATCGGCGCCACTTCCCTGACCCCGAACGTCATCGGCACCGCGAGACGGACCAGCCCGCGCGGCGCCGCCGATTGCGCCAGTGCCTCGTTCTCCACCGCCTCGCCGTCCGACAGCAGGCGCGCGGCCCGCGCGGATAATTTCTGCCCGGTGTCGGTCAAGGCCAGCCGCCGCGAGGTGCGGTTGAACAGCCGGGCGCCGAGCCGCTGCTCCAGCCGGGTGACGGCTTTCGAAACCGTCGCCTTGGACAGCGCCAGCTCGGCGGCGGCCGCCGCAAATGACTGCAATTCCACGACTTTTGCGAAAATCGCAAGGCCTTCAAAATCGGGCAGCTTGGCCATCGAGACCCCCTCACAAGCACGTAAATGGAAACAATATGTTTCCATTGTTTCTATTTATGCATCAAGCGGAAATACATATCCAGAGCCCATCAGAATGTGAGGAACATCCCATGATCGAACTCAGACCCTTCAACCAGCTTGGCGCCGCCGACCACGGCTGGCTCAAAGCCAAACACCACTTCTCCTTCGGCAGTCACTACGATGCCGGCAATATGGGTCACGGCGCCCTGCGGGTGTGGAACGATGACGAGATCGCACCCAACACCGGATTTCCCGCCCATCCCCACGCCAACATGGAAATCATCACCTATGTACGCGAGGGCGCGATTACCCATCAGGACAGTCTCGGCAACAAGGGCCGCACCGAAGCCGGCGACGTCCAGGTAATGAGCGCGGGCTCCGGCGTGCGGCACTCCGAATACAATCTCGAGCCGACCAAGACCAAGATCTTCCAGATCTGGATCGAGCCGACCGCGCAGGGCGGCCAGCCGACCTGGGGCGCGAAGCCGTTTCCGAAGTCGGATCGCTCCGGCAATTTCGTCACTATCGCCAGCGGGTTTGCCGATGACAAGGACGCGCTGCCGATCCGTGCCGACGCGCGGGTGCTCGCCACCACGCTGAAGGCCGGCGAGAGCGCGCAATATGCGCCGGGCAAGACGCGCAACCTCTATCTGGTGCCGGCGGCCGGTTCGGTCGAGATCAACGGCGTCCGCGTCAACGCGCGCGACGGTGTTGCGATCCGCGACGAGGCCCAGCTGAAGATCACGGCGCTGGAAGATTCCGAACTGGTGCTGGTCGACGCGGCATAATTTGTTTGCACGGAAACAGCCCACAATGATCGTCATGCCCGGGCTTGACCCGGGCATCCATCCTTCTTCCCAAGACTCCTTCGAAGAGGATGGATTGCCGGATCAAGCCCGGCAATGACACCTCCTCCATAAATCAAACCAAACCCTCACCTCCCGGAGACTAACCATGACGAAAGTTCTCGTTCTCTATTATTCCGCCTACGGCCACATCGAGACGATGGCGAACGCCGTCGCCGAAGGCGCCCGCGAGGCCGGTGCGACCGTTGATATCAAGCGCGTGCCCGAACTGGTGCCGCCCGAGGTCGCGAAGGCGTCATATTACAAGGTCGATCAGACGGCGCCGGTGGCGAAAATCGACGACCTTGCCAATTACGACGCGATCATCGTCGGCACCGGCACCCGCTTCGGCCGGATGGCGTCGCAGATGGCGAACTTCCTCGATCAGGCCGGCGGCCTGTGGGCCAAGGGCGCGCTGCACGGCAAGGTAGGCGGCGCCTTCACCGCGACCGCGACCCAGCACGGCGGACAGGAAACCACGCTGTTTTCCATCGTCACCAATCTCCTGCATTTCGGCATGACCATCGTCGGCCTGAATTACGGTTTCGCGGGCCAGATGAAGCTCGACGAGGTCACCGGCGGCTCGCCCTACGGCGCGACCACGATCACCGGCGGCGACGGCAGCCGACAGCCCAGCGCCAACGAGCTCGCGGGCGCGCGCTACCAGGGACGCGTGATCGCGGAGACCGCCAAAAAACTGCATGGCTGATGCGATAGAGGCGGCATTCTCTTCGGAGAATGCCGCCCTATTTCATGGTGGGGACGATAGGCTTCGCCATGATCGAAATGTTCTTTATTTACCAACTCGCACGCAATCCGCTGCAGGCGGTTGCGCGGCGCTGGTGGTGCCGCAGCCTGTTCCGCGCTTCGCGCGGACGACGCCGGTGCCCGGGATGCACGAATTCGTGACCCCTGACGTTTGGGTCGCCTGACGTTTGATCGGCGGTAATCCTGCGCGGCGGAACCAGACGGCGTTTGTGAAGTTGGGTCACGCGCATCCGCGCGTGGAGACTTCGAAATGACCAGCAAGCCCGATCCCAAGGAAGTCAAGAAACCTGCCGCGCCGCATCCCGGTATGATGGGAGACGGCACTGAGGAACAGAATCTCGGTCAACCCGGCACACCGGCGGCCCGCATCAAGAAAGATGAAGTGGACGCTGCCTTCGCCAAGGGCGCGAAGAAAATCTGAGCCGCCCCCCGTCCTACAATCGCTGCAAATTGGAATAGGATAAGAAAGCCGGGCCAGACAACGCCCGGCTTTCACGCACCGGGATACCAATGACATCCTGTAACGGTGACGCATGAGCAGAACCGCAACAATCCCATGGCCGGAA
The DNA here is from genome assembly GCF_050014615.1 of Bradyrhizobium sp. Taxonomy (GTDB): domain Bacteria; phylum Pseudomonadota; class Alphaproteobacteria; order Rhizobiales; family Xanthobacteraceae; genus Bradyrhizobium. The sequence continues at coordinate 19,648 of NZ_JBEKCZ010000010.1, forward strand.
TTGCCGACCGCGGCGTGGCGCGAGACCTACGCGACGCTGCATCTGTGGACCCAGATCATCGGCAAAATTCGTCTGGTACGCTCACCCTGGCTCAATCATTCCTGGCACGTGGCGCTGTATGTCACCGCGCGCGGCCTCACCACCTCGCCGATCCCCGACGGCGTCAGGACATTTCAGATCAACCTCGACTTCATCGATCATACCTTGCGAATTTCGACCAGCGACGGCGCAACACGGCGGCTGGCGCTGCCCGGACTGTCCGTTGCGAGGTTCTACACGGAGGTCATGGCCGCGCTCGCCGAACTCGGCATCCACATCGCCATCGACGACATGCCGAACGAATTGCCGGATCCGATCCGGTTTTCGGAGGATGACCAGCATGCGTCCTACGATCCGCAGGCCGTGCAGCGCTTTTTGCAAATTCTCGTCAGTGCCGACCGGGTGTTCAAGCAATTCCGCACCGGCTTCCTCGGCAAGGCCAGCCCGGTGCATTTCTTCTGGGGCAGTTTCGATCTCGCCGTGACCCGTTTTTCAGGCCGACGCGCGCCGCGCCATCCGGGCGGCGTGCCGCATCTATCCGACGCCGTGGCGTGCGAGGCCTATTCTCACGAGGAAAGCAGCGCCGGCTTCTGGCCCGGCAGCGGCGCGATCGATTACCCCGCGTTCTATTCCTATGCCTATCCCGAACCGGCCGGCTTCCGGTCCACGCGGGTACGACCCGACGCGGCCTTCTTCAGCGAGACGCTGGGCGAATTCATCCTGCCCTATGACACCGTCCGCACCACGGCCGATCCGGACCAGGCGTTGCTCGAATTCCTGCAAAGCACCTATGAGGCCGCCGCCAACGCCGCCAAATGGGATCGCGATGCGCTGGAATGCGCGCTGGGCCAGCCCGGCGTGGTGCGGGTGGTTTAGCGTTATTGGTGCCATCGGGCCGCTGGCCGAACGCACGGCCGAGGTGGCCGCACCCTCGAAGATTAGCCGCGGCGGATCGCGCGCCGACGTCGTGGGCTTTCACCCGTTTCCTGCCATCGCGTTCATCGTTAACGCCGGCTCGCCCGTGCCCCCAATACAACGGCGCGGCGCCAGACCTGCGATCCCCAGCGCTGGCGCGGGTCTTGCTAAAATGGCGTACGGGCCGAACTTCACCACCAAGGGTGTCTCATTATGGCGCAGATTGCGCGGTCGCTAGCTCACTCCGGGACGCCACGGACGCAGCTTCTTTCCATTCAGTATTTGCGAGGCCTGGCCGCGCTGAGCGTTCTGGTCACGCATGCGCTGCAGTGGCCGCTTGCCGACATGAACATGGTGCTGCTGAAAACCGGCCGGCTGGGCGTCGAGGTGTTCTTTGTCATCAGCGGTTTCATCATTACCACCATTGCCGGTGACGGCCGGATCAATCCGAAGCAGTTTCTGGTCCGCCGCGCCTTCCGGATCGTGCCGGCCTATTGGGCGGCAACTTTCCTGATCACCATTCTCGCCGTTGTGATTCCGACGCAGTTCAGGACCACCATTCCCACGATTGAGGGTCTGATAAAATCGTTGCTGTTCATACCTTCGCTTGAACCAAAGGCGCCGCTGCTGCTGCTGGGCTGGAGTCTGAATTTCGAAGTGTTCTTTTATGTGCTGTTCGCCAGCCTGTTCTTCCTGAGATCCGAGGCGCGGACGCTGGTTCTGCTCGGGATATTCACCTTGCTGGTCGGCATTGGTCAGTTGGTACCCGGCCTCAGTCATGTCGAGGCGGTCTACACCAGCCCAAGCCTGATCGGATTCAGCCTTGGAACCATTCTGGCGCAGGCCTATCGGCATGGATTGTTCACGCGCTTTTGCGCGCGGCTGCGATGGGCGACGATTGTCGCGCCGGGCGTTCTGTTGATCGCGTTTTACGCGGTCGATTGGAACGGCGCCGAGGAGATAGCTTTATGGAAGCATGTTCTGATGTCGTCGACCGCGCTCAGCATTGTCCTGTTCGGGCTCAATCATGAAGCCACCGGCGAAATGACCCACGTCAAGGCGTTGAAGTATATCGGCGACATCTCCTATTCGGTTTATCTATTCCATTTGTTTTCCGTCGGCGCGATCTGGGCGATATCGAAGCGGCTGTTCGACGTCTACCAGCCGCTGGTGTATTTGAGCTGCGCCACGCTTGCGATCCTGGCAGGCCTTGCGACCGGTCTGGTGTGCTATCAGTTCATAGAAAAGCCGTTCCTGGCCGGTGGTCCGAAGCGAAGCCGCGCGGTGCCGGCGACATAGCGCAATGGTGGTTCCCGCGACCAGCCGAAAAATGTTGTTGTCCCGCCGCACGGCGGCGTTTCTGCTCGGGTCTTGTCTGGTTGGGCCCGCCGAAGTCTTTGCTTCAAACCGTCCTCTGACCGACGAGATCGTCGCGCGATCGCAGCTATCGACGGGAGATCTGGCTCGGCTCTCGAATGTCTTTGCCAAGGCACGCCGGGGTGAGCCGATCACGCTTGGGGTCATCGGCGGATCGATCACGGTCGGAGCTTTCGCCACGACCGCGCAAAACAGCTATTCTGGCCGCCTGCTGGCCTGGTGGCGAGAACGTTTCCCACGCTGCGACATCAAATTGATCAATGCCGGCCTCGGCGGCACCGGCTCGATGTACGGCGCATTGCGCGCGCAAAAAGACCTGCTTTCAAATCTGCCGGACTTCGTCGTGGTCGAGTTCGCCGTCAACGACAACTGGACCGACGCAGAGGCTTTCGAGGGCCTTGTGCGACAGATCCTCGACCAGCCCAACTTTCCAGCCGTTCTGCTGCTGTTCATGATGTGGGAGAAGGGAGGCAACGACCAGGAAATGCAGGCAAAGGTCGGCGCGCATTATCGCCTGCCGATGGTTAGCTTTCGCGACGCACTTTGGCCGGAAATGGCGGCCGGGCATCTCAAATGGTCCGACTGCATCGTCGACGATGTACACCCGACCGATGCTGGTCATGCCGCGGCGGCGCGCTTCATAACGACCATGTGTGACACCGCATTGAATGCAGCACTCGCCGGCAAGTCCGGCACGATAAGCCCATTGCCGCCCCCGTTATATTCGGCTGCATTCCAGCACGTCGGCTGGCGTGACGCGACTGAACTTGATCCCATCGAAAACCAGGGCTGGCGCCGGGTTGTCGACGACAAAAATGTTCCCGCCTGGGATTGTCCCCGCGCTGCGGGCCGCGTCTCCTTCGACTGGTCCGGTTCCGGCATTGTCGTGGTGTTCGCGGAGCCTCCCGGCGACCTTCGCCGCATTCAGTTTTGCATCGACGGGGCGGCTTTTCAGACGCTCGATGCCCTGAAGCAGCCCAAACGCCAGCTCTTCGTCCTCGCCCGGAATCTCGCACCAGGACGCCACACCGTCGAGCTTGCATGCGCCAACGATGAAGGCGCGAGCAACGCCGCAGCAACGGTGCGCCTGCTCGGCATCGCCAGCATCGGCGTAACGGACGATCAGCGCTAGGAAAGCTGCCCGCCGGAACTTGCCGGTTCTGATGTCAACCGGAACCGCGCGATGTAATGCAGCCCAACAACACTGATCAGAAACGTGAACCAGATCGGGTCGGCGCGATCCAGCAAGAAACTCTCCATCGAAGACAGATAGATTCCAAACAGCCAGATCCGAAGAAACAACTTCGCCAACGGGTCGTCATTGCCGGACCGGGTCGCAACCGAGAAATTGCGCAGCGGCGCAATGACGAAAATCGCAACGATCAAGGCGAGACCCGGGATACCCAGCGTCAGCGCGTTATCGAGGTAGCCGTTGTGACTGTGGGCGGCAGTGATCGTCCATTCGATCTGGTCGTCCTGAACCAAGGCCTGGATCGAGTCGGTTCCCCAAAACGCCGCGAAGCCATACCCAAGCCAGGGGTGCAGAGCCAGCGAGGAAAGCGCGAATTCCCAGATATCGGTACGGCCGGTGAAGGTGGTGTCCAACGGCAATAGTTTGACGATGGCGGCGACGCGCTCGTCAAAAACCGAGCCGACGGTCACCAGGTTCAGACCGAGCAGCGGCAGGAAGACCAGACACGCGCGCAATGCCATACTTTTGACCGCAGCGACCAGAAGGCTCAGCACCAGAGCCAGAACGCAAAGCGCCATCGCGCTCTTTCCGCCGGCCATGATCAGGAAAAAGCCGGACAGGAACAGGATCGCAACACCCGGAATGATGGCTCGCCTGCCCGCAAGATATAGTCCGACGAAGACAAGCATGGCCATGATCGGTGCGGCCACATTCTTGTGCCCGAAAGGTCCGCGCCAATCACCCGCAAGTTGGGGTTCGAGCGTATCGCGCGCCGTATGTATCGAGAGCGAGGGCGCCAGCACCACGCCGAGGTAACACAGCGCCAGGAATAACAGCACCGCCGCGCCCAGCCAGAGGTCCAGTTCGTCCTGGGTATCGGGCAGCAGGAGCAGGCACGCGGCCATGGCGAGAACGCTGCAGGTCAGGATCACGCGCTGAAACGATAATCCGAAGTCATGCGAGAAAACAGTGTTGATGCAAACCCAGCAGCACAGGATCATGAACGTTGGCGTCATGAGGCTGCGCAGGGCTGTCGCATGCCGGAACACCGTCAGCGCCAGGGCGGCAACGGAAAATATTCCGAGCGTGACATAGGTCGAAGCCAGCTTGCCCTTGTCCAGATCGCCGACGCCGGGATCGCTGAGGTCGGGGAACGGCCGAAGTGATACCCAGATGAACAACACCGTGGCGACAAAGCCCGCGCAACGCGCCACGTGCAGCACGTCGGTATATCCGGCGGTCCGAACGATGGCCGGAAAGTGCGGGAATGACAGCTGCTCGTTCACTTCAGCCTTTCAAGGCCGATCAGCCCCGGATTGGGTCTGCCTGTTCGTCCACAAGGATGGGCCCGTTGAAGAATGGGCATTGGCCGCTATCGATTGTACCCGCTTCCAAGTTAATGCTTTTCTAACCATTGCGCGTACTTCGGCGTCCGATTGCGCGCCACGATCAATGGGAATCGGACGGCTGCAATCAGACCGCGATTGGCACCGTCATTTTTCGTCCCCCGTCGGCGGCCTGCCCAGCGCGCGACGTATCCGCTCGTGCAGCCGGGGATAGCGCCGCAACCGCTGCGCGGCGTAATCGCGCAGCACATAAGGAAGCCCCCGCCAGCCGATTGCGATACTCACATCCGCCAGCGGAAGCTGTGCCGCGCCGAACCGGCGCTTGTAGCCATAATTGCCGATGCTGAGGTCAAACTGCCGGACGCCGTCCCTATGCAAGGCGTCCATCGTTCGCTCAATGACCAGCAAACCCGGGGAACAGTTCGACCATCGTTTTCCCGCATTGCTGATGCGCAACAGAGTGTAATCAGACCCTCGTCTGATGCCGAGCGTGGTGGCAACCACCTCGTCGTCGCATGTCAGCGCCGATACGATCGCATATCCCTCGCCAACGCCTCGCCTGACGATGTCGCGGTAGAACCGCGCATGGCAATCGTCGTCCAGGACAAACTTCAATCCCAGCTGCTTCATGCGGCCGTTCTGCTGCGCATCCATGGTGTCGAGCAGCGTCAGCGCCTCGTCAATATCCGTAACTATCTGGAATTTCGCACCCGGATAGCGATTAAACACGCGCCAGCTTCGCGGCAGCTCCATTCGCTTGAGTGAGGCGCGGTAAGCATCGAAATCATCACCCACCACGACAAGGTTGCCGTTCAACCCGCAGGAACCCATGCGTCCCAGCGACGCCAGCGGGTTCGGCATTCCACCGACATTTGCCGGCATCTTCTGCAAGCGGAGAAGATCGACACCGTCAGGCAAGTTGCGCAATCCGGCCAGCAACGCCTGACACAATGCACGCGCCTCGATGCGGTCGTGCGGGGCTGCGAAGCCCAGCACGGGGGCATTGTAATCGGTAACACCGAGGTCGGCGAACTCGACAATACGGATGCCGCCGTTCACACGTCGGATCAGCGGCAGCAGGACAACCTGCTGGTCGGTCGCGGCATCGGTAATGATTGCAATCAGCGGAGATGATTCAGCGAAAGCGCCGTACCAGGCTTCGAGCCAATGGCGGTGCTGGAAGGCTGTTCTGTGGCCCCCGCCGGCCCAGCATGCTTCCGCCAGTTTCCAGTCCCGCACGAAATCGATTCGGAATCCGGGCGCACGGGATAATGCACGTCCGCCAAGCCGCCCGACTTCCAAAATCGCCATGGTCCGTCAACTTCCCTCGACCTGCCTCGAGCCGATCGCCCGACGGTCGGTCGCATCATTCCACTTTGGGGACTTGTTCGTTGGTCACCGAAAGTTCGCTGTCACCTTGTCCGGGCCAGCCGTCAATGCTGTCCCGCCATGAGACGCCTGCCCGGTCTTTGCCTGTTATCTGGCAAGAAAGGGGCCCAAGGCAACGGCGGACGTTCGCGTTAAGATAACTCTGATTTATATGGCTAACGCGGACGTTTTCGAAGCGCGTCTGGTTCTGGCTGAATTAGAATCGAGTAAGCTCTTGGACGCTATCCTGCGCGCCTTCTTGACGCGGACCCGTCGCTCGAAAAGCATTTATGAAGGCTTCAGTGGCCGCACGATGACTTCAGAACCCGAATATCAGGCGCTGTTCCTCGGTGCGGGCCCGCAGATGAGGTGCGGCGTCGGGCAATTTACCCGGCTTTTGTGCGAGACAATCGAGAAGCTCGATCCCGGCAGCTCGACCACGTTAACCTTGACGCGGTCGGAAGGCACCGTGGCCGACGTCTGGCGCGCGACAGGATCGGCGCGCAGCGTGGTCTGCAACTTCCCGCTGGTGGCCTGGAAGCGCGTCATATTACGGCCGCTGCTGGCGCTGGCGATCGCGCGGCTGCGCCGGCGGCGTGTCGTTCTGATCCAGCATGAATGGTCCAGCCTGAACTGGCTCCGACGCATCACCTATATTCCGGCGCTGCTGCTCGCCGACACGATCATCATGTTCTCGCCCCTGGTGCGGCGCGAGCTGGCCAGCGATCTCTTGGTCGGCTGGACCGCGCGAAAATGCGTGCTGGCACCGTTGCCGCCGAATATCGCAGCACCCGCCGGGATTGCCGATTCCAAATTGCGGCAGCGGCTTGCCGCCGCGCGAAGAGATGGAAGGCCGGTGATCGGCCATTTCGGATCGATTTATCCGGGCAAGCAGCCGAATGCGCTGCTCGACATATGCGCGGTCCTCAAGCAGCGCGGGTTAGAGCCGCTGACGATCTATATCGGATCGTTCATCCGCGGCATCGACAGGGTCGAGCAGGAGTTTTATGCCCGCGCGGACGAGCTCGGCATATCAGACGATGTCCTCGTCAGCGGCTACGTCGCGTCCAACCACGAGGTGTTCGGGTTGTTCAACGAGATCGACGCATTCTGTTACCCGCTGGAAGAGGGCCTCACGGCGCGGCGCTCCAGTGTTCTCACCAGCGTGCAGTCGGGTCAGCCCGTGATCGTCACCGGCCCCGCCGAAGCGGACGAGTTCGATCATCATCCGCGCTTCAAGGAACTGATCGGCCGCGGCGCCATCATGCTGGTTGCCCGGGGATCGAATGACGAGGCTTACGCCGACCGCATCGTGTCGGCGCTTGAAGCGCCATCGGTGCAGGTGCCGTTCGATTTCGACGGCTGGTGGCAGGATGTCGCGCAGGCGGTACGCCAACAGCTCGTAAGTTGAACTCGACAGGCCAGCCCGAGCCGGCTTAAGACGCGATCTTTTGCGCTTTGTAGGGTTGCGGTTCGATTCCAATCGCCGCCAGAACGCCGCCGGCCGCGACGATCATCGGATGCAGGGCGATGAGGGCCTTGTGCTCGGTCAGGAACAACCGGACGGCGCGAAGCAGCGACAGCGGCAGCAGCGCCAGAATCTTGGCAAGCAGCTTGACGCGCAGCCATGGCGTCCGTGCCGCCTTGCGCTGGACGTGATAGTTGATCGCGCCGATGCGCAGGCCACGCAGCGCAAGCCAGCTGGGATGGGTCCGTACCTCCGGCACGGTTTCAATGATAACCGCCTCCGCGACCCAGTGGAATTTCATGCCGCCGCGCCGGCCGCGGGTGAAGAAATCGACGTCACCGCCGCCAAGGAAATTGAAGCGCGGATCGAAGGCCGGGCTGGCCAGTCTTTCAAACACCGGCCGCCTGATCAGGCAATTGCCGCAGCCGTAGATGATCGGTACCGGCCCGCTCGACTGGTAGGCTGGAAGAAATGCCGGATGGCGCTGAAGTCCGCGCTTGGTATCGTCATCGAAATGCTGCAGCACCGGCCCGCCGACCACATCCGCTCCCGTGGTCTCCGCGGCTCGCACCATCAGCTCAAGCCAGTCCGTCGCAGCAATCTCGTCGTCGTCGATCATCAGGAAATGGGTGGCGGCCGGAAACGTCGCCAGCGCGGTCTCGAACGCCGCATTGATGGCGTGGCAATTGCCCTGTCGCGGTTCAACCACGCAAAGCCCGGGAAACCTGCCGGCCTGGAGGAACTCGGCGGCGACGGGCACGCTGCCGCACGCCGAAGCATCGTTTTCGACGACAACAACCGCAAAGCGGCGATCGGTCCTCTGATTGGCCAGTGATTCCAGCGTTCGTCGCAGATGCTGCGGACGGCGGAAGGAGGGAATGCAAACCACGATGCCGATCCGGGGATCGAGCGAATTCGATGCGGCTGCTATGGCGCGGGAAGCGTTCAGCATGGCGTTAGAATCTTCCATCTACATGCAATCTGCGGGCAATCTGCCTTGATCTAGACCGTCTTGCGTCGGTATTCCTCGATGACGTCGAACAGAGGCTTGCGCTTGAGGTCGGCATCGAGTGGCAGCGGCCGATTGGGCATACCATCCGGACGTTTAAAATAGATTGGCACCCAGCTATATCGATCGCTCAGGCCCCAGGTCAGGATCGCCTTCGGACGGACGACGTCGCAGACCGTTTCGAGAAACTGGCCCGCCAGGCCCGCGACCAATGCGTCGCGCTCGCTGATCTTGCCGGGAAGCTCATAATCGATCACATCGAGTTCGGTGATCAACACATCGAGCTTGAGCGCCTTGATCTCGTTGAGAAAGGCCTGCAACCCGTCGCGATCGATGGCGCGGTCGGCGAACAAATGGGACTGCAGGCCGACGGCATGAAGCGGCACATCCCGCTCGCGTAACGAGCGCAGCAGTTGAAGCAGCGCCTGGCGCCGCGCCGCGAAACGCGGCCCCTTGAACTCGATATCGTATTCATTGAGCACAAGCTGCGCGTCAGGGTCTACCGCCGCGGTCGCGCGCAGTGCGATCGGCAGGTAGTCCGGCCCCAACTGCCGGGTCCAGATCGACGGGCGCAGCGATGTCGGGCCCTCCGGCCAATCCACCAGCGGCTCGTTCACCACGTCCCAGGACGGGATGGCGCCGCGATATCGGGACACAACCGTTTCAATATGATCTACCAGTTCCCGCTCGGCCTCGGCGCGGCCATCGATGGCGGCGGTCCACGCCGGCATCCCGCCATACCAGGCGAGCGTATGGCCGCGAACCTCGATCTTGTTCTGCCTGGCAAAGTCCATCAGCGCGTCGGCTTTTTCAAACCGGTACTCGCCCCGCGCCGGGTGAATGTCAGGCCATTTCATCTCGCCTTCCGGGACGATGATCTGGCAATTCGCAATGATCGCCCCGCGATAGGACAGATCCGACGTCAACGCATCCACGCGTACGGCGGCGCCGTATGGAATTGGCCTTGCATTGGCTCCGGCAGCAGAGGTCTGCGTCCGCGGTGTCGCAAAAGCGGACGGCCCGGACAGTCCGGCCATGCCGAGCGCCGTGGCATGGGTGGCACGAACCAGAAAATCACGCCGGGAGTGCGCCGTTATCGTCATGCGTCCACACGATCATCGAAGGCTTGCATCAAGAGCCGGAATTCGTTGCGCGTTCGCTCGTGCAATATCCGGTCCAGAGCCGTGCAACAGCGACGAATGTGCCTGACATGGTTACCGCATCGCAAGTTAACCAACTTCGAGATGCTGCGGTGGCGCTGGGCCTATTCGGCACCGATCTTGCTGTTTCTAAACACGAAGAAACAAGGCCCGCCTGAAACCGATGATTCCGTAATGATTCCAAATGCCGTCAGAGACCCAGACGAGATGAATCCGGTAGCGTTGTTAACCCCAACCTACGGACGCGACCTGGAACTGTGCACTCTGCTTTGCGAGAGTGTTGACCGTCACGTCAGTTCATTTTCAAAGCACTATCTGCTGGTTCCGGATTCCGACCTGCCGCTGTTTTCGCGCTTCGAGAGCGAACGCAGAACCGTCCTTCCGGCATCCCAGTTCCTGCCCGGATGGCTGCGGCCGCTGCCCTCTATCTTTCAGCGCAAGCGACGCCAATATTGGTGGTCGTTGCGCGCCAAGCCGGCGAGCGGCTGGCATGTGCAGCAGATCCTCAAGATAGCTGCGGCCATCGCGCTGCCTCACCGGCGATACTGCATCCTCGATTCCGACGTCGTGTTCTTTCGGGATTTCGACCTGTCGCGTTTTGAATATCCGAATTCCATTCCGCTTCTGAGCATGCCCGGCATGGTTACACCCGATCAAGTCAACCACTCGCGCTGGGTCGACACCAGCCACCAGCTTCTTGGATTGCCCAGACCGTCGCTCCCGGCATCCGATTTCATCGGCCACATCATATTCTGGGACCAGGAGACCACGCGCGCCATGGCCGCGAAGATCGCAGCCATCGCCAAGCGCGACTGGATCGAGGCGCTGTGCCGGACCCGGGAGTTTTCCGAATACATGTTGTACGGCTATTTCGTGCAGAGCGACGCGCAATTTGCCCGCAGGCATTCGCCCGGTTCCCGCACGGGGTGCGTCAGCTATTGGGATTCGCCAAAGCTCGGCAAGACCGAGTTGAACCGGCTGCTCGGCGGCGCGGATCAGGATGACGTCGCATTCTCCGCCGCGTCGTTCTCGGGGACGCCGGTGCAAATCATCCGCTCGGCGATCGAGGAAACGCGGGCTCTCCTCGCGCCTCGCGCTGCGGCAAAACAACCTGCCGGACTTGAGGCGCTATGCTGATAGGGCAAGCCAGCATCAATCTGTCCGCGAACATCCTCTCCGCATTGCTGGGGCTGTTGAGCGTCTTCATTTTCACGAGGCTTTTTTCGCCTCATGACTATGGCGTCTATCTTCTCGGAGTTGGATTTGCCTCCGTCGTCAGCACCTTTCTGGCGGGCTGGTTTCGCAATCTGATTCTGAGCAAGCACGCTCGAAACGACGGCACCGATGTTCGCGGTCTGGTGATCTCGGGCTATCTGGTTTGCTGCCTCACGGCGCCTGCCGCGTACGGATTGGGCCGTCTGGTCGGACTGGATGGGTTCGCGGCGGCGGCCGCGGTGGTGCTTGCGGTCGCGGTCGGCCTGTTCGAATTGACCCAGGATCTGGTTCGCGCGCGGCTTCGGGCCATGGTGGCCATGAGGGCCACGCTGGTTCGTGCGATATCAGCGCTTTGTCTGGGCGTCGCGGTTGCGATCTTCGCGCCCGCGGGATTTCTTCTGCTGATTTCGGCAGCGCTGGCCTGCCTGCTCGCGGTACTGGTTCAGTCTCCCGCAGCCTGGCGGGGAACGATCGTCAAATTCGACCGTTCCAGCCTGCTGGCCGCGGCAAGACATGGCCTACCGCTGACGCTGTCTCTCACCTTGCTCGCCATCTCCAGCGTCACCGATCGCTTCATGATCGCCAACCTCGTTGGCTCTGCCGAAGCCGGAAAATATATCGCGGGGCTCGATCTGGTTCGGCAAACGCTGATGATGCCCGCGATGAGCGCCGCGGCGGTTTTCTTCCCGCTTGCTGTAAAGATCTACGCCAGTCAGGGCCGCACTGCCGTGCGATCGCACCTTGGCGAGTGCGTGGAACTGTTGCTCGGCATCACGCTGCCGGCATGCCTGGGATTCGCCGTGATCTCTTCCCATGTCGCCAACGTCATTCTCGGCGTTGATTTTCGCGAGGTCGCCGCGCTGACGATGCCTATCGTGGCCGTCGCCGTGATTTTCCAGATCCTCACCCAGCAGTACCTGCATGCGAGCTTTTTGCTGTCGGGACGCAGTTCGTTCTATCTGATCAATACAGCCTCGATCATCGCAGCCAATGTGATCCTGTCGTATCTGTTCGTCAGCAAGTACGGCACGGTGGGTGCGGCCTGGGCTCGGCTCGGCGCCGATATCCTTGGATTTATCTGCGCGCTGATCCTCAGTCGCCAGGCCTTTTCGATCCCGATGCCGCTTGGCCGGCTGGCGCTCACGACGATTGCCGGATTGATCATGGCGCTTACGGTCGCAACGATCGACAAAGGCCTGCACGTCTCGGACCCGGTCGCATGCCTTGTCCTGGTTGGCGCCGGTTCGGCCAGCTACCTGGCTATCTGCTGGCTGCTCGACATCTCCCATGCGCGCAGGCGCGTGAAAGTCTGCCTGACGTTTTTCAGGGCCAAATTGGCCAGCATCGGTACTGGATCGGCGGCTTGATGAACGCGACGCAGCCCCATATCGAAGCGAAGGCCCCTCATCGGTCGGCGAACCTGCGCGCCGGTGGCTCTCGGCTGCGCCACACTTCTCTGACGGCGGGCGCCGACGCCGCGCAGGCCTATAATGAATCGTTAACTTTGGCACACCGCAATGTCGCGGACGGGCCGGTTCCCTGCGATTGCGCTCCGGCGTTCATGGACCCTGCCGTTGAGCCGGCAAATTCCGGTTTTAGACCTCACGCAGGCGCCGCCATGCACGCCCGCTTAAACGCTTTTTTTGCTATTTCGGTGAATAGTCCCTCAATGAGTATGGTTAATTTTTCCTGTTGCGTTTGTTCCGCGCAAAAGTCCTGTGCGTCTGGCGTGACCCGAAGAGTAACCCCTCAGCCGACGCGTGCGGCACTTCGAATGGAAGCTGGGGCCCATGTTTGCGTATGATCAACCGATCAATCCGTCCAAACCGGATGCCCGGCAAGAGCCGACGCGTGCGCTTGCCGGGTTCAACGTGCTTCAGCTGGCGCGGTTGCTCTGGCAGCGAAAAGCCGCGATCGCGACCGCCGGGCTGATCTGCGCCTGCGCCGCCGTCATGATCGGCAAGAGCCTGACGCCGAAATATTCCGCGACCGCCCAGCTTTATATCGATCCCCGCGAATTGCAGCTGGTCGATCGCGAACTCACGCCGCGCTCCCAGGACATTTCGGGCCTGGCGATGGTGGTGGAAAGCCAGGCGCGCCTGATCACCTCGAACAACGTGCTGCTGCAGGTAATCCAGGATGCCCATCTCGAAAGGGATCCGGAGTTCGGCGGCGACGCCAAGGGTGTCATGGCAACGCTGCTCGGCCTGTTCGGGCTCGATATCCACTCCGCCGGCGAGATCAAGCTCGGCCAGATGGCGGCACTGGACGCACTGAACCGCCACATCAGCGTCAAGAAGACCGACCGCACCTTCATCGTCGACATCGACGTCTGGTCGTACGATCCGGCGAAGGCGGCGATGCTCGCCAACGCGATCTCCAACGCCTATCTGGCGGAATCACGAAATTCACAAGCCACCGCCGCGCGACGGGCGACCACCGACCTGTCGGGCCGGCTCAAGGAATTGCAGGAACGGCTTCGTAATGCCGAAAACACGCTTGCCGTCTACAAGGCGCAGAATAATTTCGTCGGCACCCAGGATGCGCTGATCAGCGACCAGCAGCTCTCGGCAAGCAACCAGCGGCTCGCCGCGGCACGGGCGCTGACGCTCGACGCGCAGGCGAAGTACGACCAGATCGAATCGAGCCGGCGCGCCTCGACCGATGCCGGCGCCATTCCCGAGGCGCTGCAGTCCCAGACCATTGGCAATTTGCGCGCGCAATACGCCGAAGCTCGCAAGCGGTATGCCGAATTGACCGGCGAATTGGGACCGCTGCATCCCTCGTTGCGCCAGATGGAAAAGCAGGTCGAAGATCTGCGCCGCACCATCAATGAAGAGGTCGAACGCGTCGCCCAGTCGGCGAAAAACGATCTGACCCGCGCCCGCGACTTCGAAGCCTCGCTGAACAAGGCGCTCGAGTCGCAAAAACGCCAAAGCGTCCAGCTAAGCCAGGCTTCGGTACGGCTTCGCGAACTCGAGCGGGACGTCGAGGCCAGCCGCGACGTCTATCAATCATTTCTCAAGCGATCGCGCGAAACCGAGGAACAAGAGAGCCTCAACACCTCGAACGCGCGTATCATCGGTGAAGCCACCGTGCCACAGCGGCGTGCCTTCCCGCCGGCTTCGAGCCTGCTCGCGATGATCGGCCTCCTGCTCGGCACGCTTGGCGCAGCAGCGTGGGTGGTTGCAGCCGACCGGCTGGCATCCGATCCCGCCGAACCCCGCGCCAGAACACCGGCGTCAGCGGCAATCCGGACACCCACCTCGCCATCAGGACCGCGGCCGGAAAATCAGCCTTCGCAGCGCGCGGCGGGCGCATCGATCGAGAAGCCGCGGGTCACCCGGCTGCAGGAATCCGACGTGATGCGGACGCTGAGCGGAATCCTGGCGGCTGGCAGCATCCCCGACGTGACACGGATGGGTTGGCCGACGCTGCGGGCGAGCCTGCCATTGACAACCTTCCTCAACGCCATGCGCGAGATGCGCGACACGCTGGCGAGGCGGTCGGCCGGGAACGGAACGCCAGTGCTGGCCGTGATCGGCGCAGGCGCCGGACAGGACCGCGCCATCGCGGCGCTGAATGTCGCGCTGGCGGCCGCCCGTGACGGCGCCAGGGTGCTGATGATCGATGCCGATCACGCCACTCACGCCCTTTCCGACAAGGTGAATGGCCCCGGCAAGCCCGAGGTCAGCCGTCTCAACTGGCTCAGCATCGGCACAAAGGCTTCCCACACGATCAGGACCGCGAACGGGATCACGATCCTGCCAGCGATCAAGGCGGCCAAGACAACGGCCAGGACAAGTGACGCCATCCGCGAGGCGGTCGCGCAGGCGCGCGCCTCGGGCGACTACGATCTGGTGATCTTCGACGGCCCGGCGTTGCCCTGCAGCGCCGCCGACCGCGCACTGCTCGATGTCGCGGACGGCCTCGCGGCGATCCTGCCGGCGGATCTCGACATCAACGACTGCATGGACGGCATCATCGCGGCGCTTGGCGACACCGAGCGCAAGCTGATCGGCGTCATCATCGACGAACTTCATCCGACGACCAATATTCGTCAGCGGAACCAAGAATATGCGTGAACGCCGCGCCAATCCCGTAGGAAGGGCTGCGACAGCCAATGTGCCCAGAATCTCGCTGGGCGGGCTGCGGCTGGCCGTGCTCGATATCGAGCAGACAGCGAATTTCATGATCGACGTGGTGTTCCCGCGGCGCCGGGTAACCCGCCCGCTGTATCTGACCTCCGCCAATGGCGAAGTGCTGGCGCGTTGCTCGACCGAGCCGATGACCGGCCGGCTGTTCCGCGCCGCCGATCTCATCAACGCCGACGGGCAACCGCTGGTCACGGTGTCGCGGCTGAATTCATCGACGCCGCTGCCGGAACGGGTCGCGACCACCGACCTGTTTCACGTCGTCGCCCGCAAGGCAGAGGCGGCGGGGCTGACGTTCTACATGTTCGGCGCCGACGAAGCCGAAAATGCCGCCGCCGTCGCCAACGTCCGGAAAATGTATCCGGATTTGCGGATCGTCGGGCGCTCCCACGGCTATCTCAGGGGCAACGCGCTGCGGGCCAAGGTCGACGAAATCAATCAACTGGCGCCGGACTATCTTTGGGTCGCCCTCGGCGTTCCCTACGAGCAGGCGTTCGTCGAGGATTTCACGCCGCAGCTGTCCAATGTCGGCGTCATCAAGACCGCAGGCGGGTTGTTCAACTTCCTGTCCGGCAGCCGCGCCCGAGCGCCGCAATGGATGCAGGATGTGGGGCTCGAATGGGCCTGGCGAATCTGGCTCGAGCCGCGCCGGCTGTTCTGGCGCTATCTGACCACCAACCCCCGCGCGCTCTATCTGCTGTTCAACAAAAAAACACCGACCGATCGAACGCCATGAGGCCGCTGACATGAGTAATCCTCCGGCCATTCTGGTCACCGGCGGCGCGGGCTATATCGGCTCGCACTGCTGCCGCGCGCTCGCCGCCGCCGGCTATCATCCGGTCACTTACGACAATTTTTCGACCGGCCACCGCGCCTTCGTTACCGGCTCGCTGGTGACCGGCGACCTGTTGGACAGGGCCGCGCTGGCAAACGCCTTCACGCAGCACGATATCGTCGCGGTCATGCATTTCGCGGCGGCAAGCCTGGTCGGGGAGTCCGTCGTCGATCCGCAGAAATATTACCGCAACAACGTCGCCGGCACGCTGTCGCTGCTGGAGGCGATGCGCGAAGCCGGATGCAATCGACTGGTGTTTTCCTCGACCGGCGCGGTCTATGGCAACGCCGACAGCCGGGCGCTGCCCGAAACCTATCCCTGCGTGCCGATCAATCCCTACGGCGCTTCGAAATGGATGATCGAGCGGATGCTCGCCGACTATCGCAGCGCCTATGGGCTGGGATCCTTCTGCCTGCGCTATTTCAATGCCAGCGGCGCCGATGCGGCCGGCGGAATCGGCGAATTGCGCGACAACGAAACCCATCTCATTCCCCGCGCGATGATGGCGCTGCAGGGCCATGTCGCCGATTTCGCGGTGTTCGGCGACGATTATGACACGCCCGACGGCACCGCGATCCGCGACTATATCCATGTCACCGATCTGGCGGCGGCCCATTTGCTGGCGCTGAAACTGCTGCTGCAGGGACATTCCGGCGGCGCCTTCAATCTCGGCACCGGCACGGGCTTTTCGGTGCGGGAGATTCTCGGCGCGATCGCGGCCGAAACCGGCCGCGAGGTTCCCCATGTCGTCAAGCCGCGCCGCGCCGGCGATCCGACCTACCTGGTCGCCGACCCCGCCGCCGCGCGCGAGACCTTGAAATTTCAGCCGGCGCATTCGGATCTTGCGACCATCATCCGCACCGCCTGGGCGTGGCACCGGACAGCGCATCCGCTGAAAACAAGCAAGCCCCTCTGAACTGTCAGCCCCCGGGACGCTCTTGGACCGCGCACCGGCCGCCCGCAGCCGAACACTCGGCCATGCTGTAACTCACTTTTGATCTGCAACAGCCCCGCATACGTTCACGCCTGACACGCATGCAGGTCCACGGCTTGCACGGCAGCCGCGAGACCGGCTAGCATGGAAACAACAAAGAGACGAGCGCGCGGCAGCTCTTCGGCGCGCGGAATTGAATGGAGGAAACCATGAAAATCACACACCGGTTTTGGCGATTTCTGCTGTTGCCGATATCGCTGGCCGGCATGCTGAGCATCAGTTCCGCGGCCGAACTCAATCCTGCCGCGGTGATCTACAAATTGCCGGACCAGATTCCATGGAGTCCGGTCGATGCCCGTGGCGCGCAAAGCGCCGTCGTGGTCGGCGATCCGAACAAGCCCGGCTTCTATATGGTTTATAACAAATGGACCAAGGGCAATCATTTCAGCCGACCCCACTTCCATCCCAACGACCGGTATATTGTTGTGCTGCAGGGTACCTGGTGGGTCGGCTCGGGGCCGAAATTCGATCCCGCCAACACCACCCCGATGCCCGCCGGAAGTTTTGTCACGCATTTCGGAAAACAAGTGCATTGGGATGGCGCCAAGGACGAGGATGCCGTTCTGCTGATCATGGGAGAAGGTCCGGCAACCGCGACCGCCGCGGAAGAAAAGTAACCCTGACCACATGATCCATTCCACGAATCAGGAATAATGGACGAAAGCCAAGGCCATGCATCAAGCAGCGAACGTACAATTCGAACGCGCCGTGCACGAATTCGTCCGCTGGCGCGCGGTCCCGGAGCAGACGAGATCGCCGGCCCCGGCATGGTGGTGGGGATCGGCCTTTGAACTGCGCGATGTGCGGCAGCCGATGCCGGAGGCGTGGTGCGAAAGTCTGGAATTGCCGGATCGCGCGACCTACGCCGACGGCGCGGCGATCTTTCTTGAATCCCTCGCCGGCCAGACGTCGCTGCCGTGGCCCGGCGGTTTTCCGGGCCATGCCCAGGAATAGCGCATGCGTTGGCTGAAATTCACCGCGAACCAACAGACATCATGGGGCATCGTCGAAGGCGATCGTGTGATCGCGGTCAGCGGCGATCCCTTCGGCGAATGGCGGCGCACGCCACACTCGCATTCACTCGCGGACGTCAAGATCGAACTGCCGCTGGTACCGCGCACGTTCTATTGCGTCGGCCTGAACTATCTCAAGCATCTCAAGGAAGCGGCCGACAAGCGCGGCGAAGTTCCCAGCGTCCCTGACAGACCCGAGATCGGCTATCGCGCGCAGAACGCGCTGATCGCGCACGACGAAGATGTCGTCATTCCGGCAAGCGCCACCGAGAAGATTCACTACGAGGGCGAGTTGGTCGTCGTCATCGGCAAGAAGGCCAAGCATCTCACTGAGGCCGATGCGATGTCCTGCGTGTTCGGCTACACCATCGGCAATGATGTCAGCGAGCGCACCTGGCAGAAGGCCGACCGCGGACTCTGGCGGGCCAAGAATGCCGATACTTTCAAGCCGATGGGGCCGTGGATCGAAACCTCGGTCGATCTCGACAAGATGGAGACCATCGTCAAAGTGAACGGCAAGGAGAGCAACCGCTTCCGCACCAACGATATGATCTTCGGTATCAAGCCGTTCATCGTGGAACTGACAAAATATTTCACGTTGTCGCCGGGTGACGTGATCTGGATGGGAACCGACGGCGCGTCACCCGACCTCAAAGCGGGCGACATCGTCGAGATCGAGATCACCGGCATCGGCACCCTGCGCAACCGGTTTGTCGCCGAGACGGCTCCCGGAAGCAGGACGTAGGCCGCCACGCGCCGCGAAGGTCTGGTCGACCCGTCGTGTTCGAGCTGGTCACCGGGCTCGTCAGAACCGGCAATATCAGGAT
This sequence comes from Bradyrhizobium sp., assembly GCF_050014615.1. Classification (GTDB taxonomy): domain Bacteria; phylum Pseudomonadota; class Alphaproteobacteria; order Rhizobiales; family Xanthobacteraceae; genus Bradyrhizobium. Next base: position 38,560 of record NZ_JBEKCZ010000010.1, read on the forward strand.
GGAGCAACAGCCCGGCGCGGCGAGAGCAGTCTTACGACCACCGTTGCCACGGCCGCGACGGCGACGTTGAGGATCAGCGCGCCTAGTCCGACGTAGAACACGTAGCTGGTCCCGCCGAGATCGATGGTCGCGAGCGGCTTCAATCCGTTGCCCCACGCCGTCCACGAGCCCCACGCGATCCCCACGGCCCAGCCGAGCAGCAGGCCCTCGGCGCGAAACCAGCGCGTGAACAATCCAAATACCAGTGCCGGGAAGGTTTGCAGAATCCACAAGCCGCCCAGCAATTGCAGGTCGAGCGCATACTGGGTCGGCAGGAAGATCGTGAATGCCAGCGCACCGACCTTGACGGCGAGCGAGGTAATCTTGGCCACCGACGCCTCGCCGGCGTGGCTGATGTTCGGATCGATATAGGCTTTCCAGACGTTGCGGGTAAACAGATTGGCCGCGCCGATGCTCATCACCGCGGCCGGCACCAGCGCGCCGATCGCGATCGCCGAAAACGCAAACCCGGCGAACCATGACGGGAACAGCACCTTGAACAACGTCGGCACCACATCGTTGTTCGACGTCACCGTGAGATGGGCCGCATAGGCCATGTAGCCGAGCAGCGCGATCAACCCGAGCAGCAGCGTATACGCCGGCAGCAGGATCGCATTCTTGCGGATGGTATCGGCTGACTTCGAGGCGAAGATCCCGGTTAGTGTGTGTGGATACATGAACGCAGCCAGTGCCGAACCGAGCGCGAGCGTCGCATAAGGCAGCATCTGCGCCGGCTTCAATATCAGTCCGGTCGCGCCGCCCTTCGCCGCGAACGCATCGTTGGCGGCGGCGAACACCGCGCCATATCCGCCGAGCTTCGACGGCACCACCACCACCGCCACCAGCACCACGATATAGATCATGATGTCCTTGACGAAGGCGATCAAAGCCGGCGCGCGCAAGCCGGAGCTATAGGTATACAACGCCAGAACGACGAAGGCGGCGACGATCGGCAGCTCGCCGGTCAGGCCAATCGCCTTGATCACCACGCCCATCCCGATCAGCTGCAGGGCAATATAGGGCATGGTCGCGATCAGGCCGGTGATCGCGACCGCCAATTCGAGGCCGCGTGAATTGTAGGTGCCATGGACCACATCGGCCGCGGTAACGTGGCCATTGGCGTGCGCCACCTTCCAAAGCAGCGGCATCACCGCGAACACAAAGGGATAGACGATGATGGTGTAGGGCAGCGCGAAGAAGCCGTAGGCGCCGACCGCGTAGACCAGGGCCGGCACCGCGATCACCGTATAGGCGGTATAGAAATCACCGCCGACCAGAAACCAGGTGATCCAGGTACCGAACTGCCGTCCGCCCAACCCCCATTCGTCGAGATGTTCGCTGACCGGGCCGGATTTCCAGCGCGCCGCGAAGAACCCCATCACGGTGACGAGGAGGAAGAAGAAGAGAAAAACCGCGAGGGCGATCCAGTCGATCTGATCGGACATGATGATGTTTTCCAGGAATGTGTCTTGCGGGTCTCTTGCAGATCTATGGGGTTTCGTCGGGCGTGCGGCGCCGGTACACCAGCCAGATCAGCAAGGAGCTGATCGGCACCCATGCGAGCTGGTACCAATAGAAAAACGGAAACCCGAGCAGCGCCGGCTCCTGGAAATTATAGAACGGCACCCACAACAGGCCGACAAAGGGCAACAGCAACAGCACCCACATGGGCAACCTCCACAGGCCAATATATTGGGCTGATTTCTTTCGATAAACGATCTACGGTCGGATTGTTGCGTCGTCCAGCAAATTGCGCTGCTGCACTGCACTCAATGGAGCGCATTCGTGTTATCGCGTCAGCGCCGCATGCGGTATTCCGCCGCGGCGCCGACCAGAGCCGGCGCCGGAGCGGAACAACGGCGTTACTTTACGATTTCAGCGCCAACCTTGCAGATCGCGGCGTCCTGATCGCCGGTGCCGCCGCTGCAACCCACCGCGCCGATCAGCTTGCCATTTTCGACAAGCGGAAATCCACCCGGGCTTGCGACCAGGGTGGGATCGAGCGTGGCGGCAAAGGTGTGGCCGGTCTCATAGGCATTGTAGAACAGACGGGATTCACGGCGAAAGCGTGCCGCGGTGCGGGCCTTGCCGATCGAAATCGAGCCGGATGCAATCTGCGCCCCCTCCATTCGCTCGAATTGCACGAGTTCGCCGTTGGTATCGACCACAGCGATATTCATCTTCCAGTTTCGCTTTTTGGCTTCAGCCTCAGCCGCGGCCATGACCTGCTTGGCACGCTCAAGCCCGATCGACATGCCATAGGGAATATCGAATGGCATCGCATCGGGCGTGCCGCCCGCCGAGGGCGGCGCAGGCGGGGTCGCCGGTGCCGGTGTTTGTGCAAGAGCTGACGAGCCCAGTGCCGCAACGGCGCAAGCCGCCAGTGTCATCGAAACGATTGAACGCATTGAACGCATAACATCCTCCGGTTGAAGTTTTCGTTTTTAGTTCCGCCAAAATCGATGCCGCGTCACATCGGCGGCGTCAACCCGTCCTTGCCATAGGTAATGCGCGGGGTTTGCACGCTACCGTCAGGCTGCTTTTTCCCGGCACCGACGAAGATCTTGATGCCCGGCTTGAGATCACTCTTGTCGCCAACGACGTAGGTGACAACAGCGGTCTCCGGGGTCACCAGCAGCTTCTTCTCGCCATCCTTGTATTTGACCGACAGCATCTGTCCGTCGACGCCGCCGACGGTCTGCTCGACATTGGCATTGGTCATTTTGGTGTTCGGCTTGAGGTCCCAGTCATAGTGGCCTTCGCCGGTGCCGCGCATCGATTCCGGGAAGATATGGACCTCGATCGCCTTCTGGCTGCCGTCGGGCTGCGTCATTCCGGTCGAGCCGACGAACATGCCCGGCTTGATGTCGGCCATCGTCGCCTTCACGATGGCCACAAAAAGCGGCTTGTCGGTCATCGTCAGCTTCATTTCCGCGCCGTCGCGATTCTTGATCACGTAAACGTCACCATCGACGCTTTCGATGGTGCCGCGAATGCGGACGGTTTCCTGCGCCGATGCCGGCAAGGCGATACAGACCAAGGCAAAACCGGCAGCAGCGAGCATGCGCTGGAGCGTACTGGACATTGTCATTCTCCGTGGGTTCTGGATTGCCGACTGACGTTATTACTAGCGGGACGCAGGATTACTAGCGGGACGCAGCCCGTCCCGCCAAGGGCCCTCGAACAAATGCCGTCAAAGGCGCTTCTTCGGCAACCCCGGTGGTGCGCGATTATTCCTGCTTGAGGCCGGCAGCGTGCTGACGCTACCGCACTGCAGCAAGCGGCATCCTATTCGACCTTGATCCCGGCATCCCGGATCACCCGGCGCCAGCGCTCCTCCTCGTCGCGGACATATCGATCGAGCTCTTCCGGAGGACGCGCGATCATGACCAGCCCCTCGTTCACGCCGAGCCTTTTGAAAGCTTCGGATTGAACCGCCGAGGCCGCCGACTGGTTGAGGCGATCGATGACACCGGCCGGAGTCCCGGCCGGCGCAAACAGGCCGTACCAGCTCTCCGCGGCATAGCCGGGAACGCCGGCTTCCGCGACGGTCGGCAATTGCGGAAAGGCCGGCGAGCGCTGCGCCGACGTCACCGCGATCGCCCGCAACTGCCCGCTCTCGACCAGCGAGGCTGCGCTCGCCACCGTCGTGAACATCACGTCGATCTGGCCGCCAAGCAGGTCGGTGATGGCGGGCGCGGCGCCTTTGTAGGGCACCGTGGTCAGGTCGACCTTGGCCATGTCCTTGAACAGTTCGCCGGCGAGATGCGCCGACGTGCCGATGCCGAACGTTCCATAGGACAATCTGCCCGGACTGGCCTTCGCCGCCGCGATCAGGTCCGCAATCGACTTGATCGGCGATTTGGGGCTGACCACGACGACATTGAAGGAACACGCGATCAGGGCGACCGGTGCGAAATCCCTGTGCGGATCATAAGGCAGCTTTGCATTGAGACTTGGATTGACCGCGTGCGAGAAGGTTCCCATCAGCAGCGTATAGCCATCCGGCGCGCTGGTGGCGACGGCCTGGGTCCCGATAATGGTACCCGCCCCAGGCTTGTTCTCGATCATGACCGTAACGCCCAGATCCTTCGCCATGTCCTGCGCCAGCGTGCGCGCCACCACGTCGGTGCCGCCACCTGGCGCAAAGGGAACCACGATCCTGACGATCCTTTCCGGATACACAGCCATGGCGACGCCGGCCGAAAACACCGCGAGCGACAATGCCGCCAGCGCCGTCAGAAAAGTTCGCCTTCTCGTGTTGGGTACCAAGTGCATGAGCATCCGCTTGCGACCGGCGTTTGTGAGAATGCAGTAGCAGATTGACGTTGCCAGCATAGTGCCATGCGCTGGGCGATTGCGAACGGGATCTGGAATGCATGCGCGAATATGGACGCCGGGACTTTCCATAGACTAGCATCCGCTCGAAACACATCAACACAATGAATGTTTTCGGGAGGATACTATGCGGCATTGGCTGATCGGACTGCTGTTGTTGACCGGATCGCCTGCCCTTGCGCAGCAGGCCGTGCCCTCGATCGCCTTTGACTCCGTTCCTAATCCGCTTCGGCTGCCTCCCAACATGTATTTCGGCGAAGTGTCGGGCGTCGCGGTCAATTCGAAAGGCCATATCTTCGTGGTGTCGCGCGGCAATACCAGCGGGCCGGCCTATGCGGCAGCGGCGACGCAACTCATGGAATTCGATGCCAAGGGCCAATACGTCAGAGAAATCGGCAAGAACCTTTATGCCTGGTCGTTCGGCCACACCGTCAAGGTCGATCCCCAGGATAACATCTGGGTGACCGACAAGGGCTCCGACATGGTGATCAAGTTCGATCCCGAGGGCCGCGTCGTCATGGTGTTCGGCCGCAAGCAGGAAGCATCCGATGAAGACACCGCGCCGCTCAAACATCCCAAGCCGCCGCTGCCCGCCGAGGACGGCCGGTTTCGTCAGGTCACCGACGTGGCGTGGGACAAGGCCGGCGATACCTTCATCAGCGATGGCTATATCAACTCCCGCGTCGCCAAGGTGGACAAGGACGGCAACTGGCTGAAATCATGGGGTGACCGCGGCAAGGAACCCGGTCAATTCAACACCCCGCATTCGATCGCAACCGACGCCAACGACAATGTCTACGTCGCCGATCGCGGCAACCACCGGATTCAGGTATTCGACCGCGATGGGAAATTTCTGCGCCAATTTACCATCGACGTGCCGGTGCCGCCGGACGCCAGGCCCGCGATCGGCAAGATTCCCGACGAAGCCGGCATGGCGAGCGGTACTTTCGTGCCGGGATCGCCATGGGCGATCTGCATCACGCCACCCCCCCATCAAGTGCTCTACAGCTCGGACTCCTGGCCCGGCCGCATCTACAAGCTCAGCCTCGATGGCAAAGTGCTCGGCGTGCTCGGACAATCCGGCAAGCAATTGAAGCAGTTCGGCTGGATTCACGCGATGGCGTGTCCCTCCGAGAACGTGATCTACGCCGCGGAATTGCTGAACTGGCGGGTGCAGAAGCTGATCCTGAAGCCGTAGCCGCCCATTGCTCGTCATTGCGAGGAGCGAAAGCGACGAAGCAATCCATTCTTTCTTTGCGCGACGAAATGGATTGCTTCGCGGAGCTTGTCATCGGGCGCGCGTTCGCGCGACCCGTTGGCTCGCAATGACGGCTCAGCACCGCAAGATTTACTCCGCGGTCTTGCGCGCGAAGTCGATGTAAATCTCGCGCAGGCGGTTGGCCATCGGGCCGGGTCTGCCATCGGCGACGGTCTTGCCGTCGATGGTGACGACCGCCTGCACGAACGAACTCGCGCTGGTGATGAAGGCTTCTTTCGCAACCAGGGCTTCCTCAATCGAAAACGGCCGCTCCTCGACGCGCAGCTGACGCTCTTCGGCGAGCGCGATCACCGCCTTGCGGGTGCAGCCTGGCAGAATCGCGCTGGAATTCTGCCGCGTCACCAGCACGTCGTCCTGCGTCAGGATGAAGGCCGACGACGATCCGCCTTCGGTGACCTTGCCATCCTCGATCATCCACGCTTCGCCGGCGCCCGCTTCCGCCGCGGCCTGCTTGGCCAGCACCTGCGCCAGCAGCGCCACGCTCTTGATGTCGCGCCGCGCCCACCGGATATCCGGCACGGTAATGACGCCGATACCCGACTTGGCCGACGGCGCGTTGACGATGTCTTTGACCGAGGTGAACAAAATCAGCGTCGGCTTGACGCCCTTTGGGAACGCAAAGTCCCGCCCGGCGGCGGCGCCGCGCGTTACCTGCAGATAGACCAGGCCGTTCTCGATCCCGTTGCGCGCGATCAGCTCCTTCTGGATCTCCCTGATACGGTCGAGCGTTTCCGGCAACGCCAGTGCGATCTCGCCGACCGAACGCTCCAGCCGCGCCAGATGCGAAGCATTGTCGATCAGTTTGCCGTCCAGCACCGCCGAGACTTCATAGATGCCGTCGGCAAACAGAAACCCGCGGTCGAGCACCGAGATCTTGGCCTCGGCCAGTGGCACGAACGAACCGTTGACGTAGGCGATCTGATCCACGCGAATTCTCCAGGAGGCAGTGAAGTGATTTTGTCGAATAGCACAGGCGCGTTCTTAAAGCCTGATCGACGAATTGGAAAATGGAATTTACGATAGGCCATCTTCAGACTGGATGTCATTCCGGGATGGTCCGAAGGACCAGACCCGGAATCTCGAGATTCCGGGTTCGCGTCTTCGACGCGCTCCGGAATGACGGGTGTCTAATGCGACAGAATCTTGGACAGAAACTTTTGGGCGCGGTCGCTGCGTGGACTGCCGAAAAATTCGGTCTTGGGCGCATCTTCGACGATCTCGCCCTGGTCCATGAAGATGACCCGATGCGCCACCTTGCTGGCGAAGCCCATCTCGTGGGTGACGACCATCATGGTCATGCCGTCGCGGGCGAGGTCGACCATCACGTCAAGCACTTCGCTGATCATTTCGGGGTCGAGCGCCGAGGTCGGCTCATCGAACAGCATGGCGATCGGATCCATCGCCAGTGCCCGTGCGATCGCGACGCGCTGCTGCTGTCCGCCGGATAATTCGGCAGGATATTTGCGCGCGTGGTCCTTGAGGCCGACGCGGTCGAGCAGCTTGGCGCCCTTGGCCATCGCCTCATCATGCGATCGCCCCAGCACCTTTTCCTGCGCCAGGCAGAGATTCTCGATGATCTTCAGATGCGGGAACAATTCGAAATGCTGGAACACCATGCCGACGCGGGCCCGCAGTTTCGGCAGATCGGTTTTGGGATCATTGACCTTGATGCCGTCGAGGATGATCTCGCCGCTCTGGAATGGCTCCAGCGCGTTGACGCATTTGATCAGCGTGGACTTTCCGGAACCCGAGGGGCCGCACACCACCACCACCTCACCCTTGGCGACGCTGGTCGTGCAGTCCTTCAGCGCCTGGAAGCCGGGGCCGTACCATTTATCGACATGGCTGATCTCGATCATGAAGCCTCGCTAGTGGACAAAGGCGATGCGCGTCTGAAGGCGCCGGACGCCGAACGACGCGACACAGGAAATCGCGAAATAAACCACAGCCGCAAACAGATACATTTCGACCAGCCGTCCGTCACGCTGCGCCACCTTGCTCGCTGCGCCGAGGAAGTCGGGGATCGACAGCACATAGACCAGCGAGGTGTCCTGGAACAGCACGATGGTCTGCGTCAGCAGCACCGGGAGCATGTTGCGGAAGGCCTGCGGCAGCACGACGTAGCGCATGGTCTGGCTGTAGGTGAGGCCGAGCGCCTGCGCCGCGGCAGGCTGCCCTTTCGAGATCGACTGGATGCCGGCGCGCATGATTTCGGAGAAGTACGCCGCTTCGAACAGGATGAAGGTGACGAGCGAGGAAGTAAACGCTCCGACGCGAACCGGCCGCGACGATCCCGTCAGCCACTGCCCGATATAGGGCACCAGGAAATAGAACCAGAAGATCACCAGCACCAGCGGCAGCGACCGCATCAGGTCGACATAGACGCCTGCAATCCGCCCCATCAGCCTCGAATTCGACAGCCGCATCAACGCCAGCAGAGTTCCGAACACGAGCGCGCCGACGGTGGCCAATCCCGTCAGCGTCAGCGTGAACGTCATGCCGTCGAAAAACAGATAGGCCAACGAGCGGCGGATGACGTCGAAGTCGAAATTGGCGAACATGGCTGGCTACTTCCCCGTGATGTAGCCGGGGACCGCCAATCCGCGCTCGACAAAGCGCATGGCGATGACGACGACGACATTGACCAGGAGATACAGCACCGTCGCGGCGGTAAAGGCTTCGAACACCTGAAAGGAAAATTCCTGCATCGCGCGCGCTTCCGCGGTCAGTTCGATCAGACCGATGGTGATGGCCACCGATGTATTCTTGATGGTGCTGAGGAATTCCGAGGTCAGCGGCGGCAGGATGATGCGGAATGCCATCGGCAACAGCACGTAGCGATAGGCTTGCGCCGTGGTCAATCCGAGCGCGGTCGCGGCGAGCATCTGGCCGCGCGGCAACGCGCCGATACCCGATCGCAATTGCTCGGCGACCCGTGCCGACATGAACAGGCCAAGCCCGATGGTCGCAGTCAGGAACGGCGCGTTGGGCATTTGCTTCAGCCACAGCCCCCACGCATGCGGCAGGATTTCCGGCACCACGAAGAACCAGAGAAACAGCTGCACCAACAGAGGCATGTTGCGGAAGAATTCGACGTAAGCGAAACCGATCCGGGACGCGGTCTTCGATGGCAGGGTACGCAACACGCCGACGATGGATCCGGTGATCAGCGCAATGATCCAGGCGCAGATCGCGGTCTCGACCGTCAACAGCAGTCCTGATAACAGCATGTCGAGATAGGTCCCGGTCCCGTTGGGGGCCGGCTCCCAGAAGATGCGCCAGTTCCAGTGATAATTCACTACGGCTCCCCACCTGTGACAGCCGCGCCGCCGCCAGCCGCGCCCGCGCCAACCAGCGTATGCAATGATCGGATATGCAATGACCGGGCCATCGGATGAACCGGATATCCCTACATCGCCTTATAGGAATCGGGATCGGGCGAATCGGAAGGCCTGGCGAATGCCTTTTTCAGCTCCGCTCCGATCGGCACGTTGAGATTCAAACCCTTGGGCGGAATCTTCTGCATGAACCATTTGTCGTACAGCCTCTCGCCTTCCGGGCTCTGGTAGAGCGCGGCGGTGGCCTCGTCGGCCACCTTCTTGAAGGCCGGATCGTCCTTGCGCAGCATGATGCCGTAGGGCTCCGGCTTCGAAAACGCGTCGGTGGAAATGACATAGGCATCCGGATCCTTCGATCCGGCGACGAAGCTGGCGAGCAGAATGTCGTCCAGCACCGCGGCCACCGCGCGATCGGTCTCCACCATCAGGAACGATTCGGCATGTTCCTTGGCCGGGATGATGTTGATGCCGAGGTTGCGGGCGGCATTGGTCTCGGTGAGTTGCTTGATGTTGGTGGTGCCCGAGGTCGAGGCCACCGTCTTGCCCCTGAGGTCTTCGATCGAGCCGAGCTTGCTGGATTTCTTCGAGACGAAGCGGGTTGCGGTCAGGAAGTGGGTGTTGGCGAAGGCAACCTGCTTCAGGCGGTCGGGATTGTTGGTGGTCGATCCGCATTCGAGATCGATGGTCCCGTTGGCCAGCAA
>NZ_JBEKCZ010000011.1:0-48236 GCF_050014615.1 Bradyrhizobium sp.
AAAACCATTGCGCAGGGAAGGCCGGGCGTTCCGGCGAACCTGTGGCTTCTACCCCTGTGCTTTTTTGTTGCACAGGGGGCTGCGGGTGCGCCAAGCACCCGGCTTTCCCTGCGCCCTCTGTTTTCTGAGGGACAAGGTTCTTGCAAACCTCGGGCGCCTCGCGTCGCGGGAAGGTGAAAATGTGTCTGCGAAGGATGGGCTGTTTAATTGGGGGCGGTATGCACGCAAACACACTTGTCATGCCCGGGCTTGACCCGGGCATCCATCCGTCTTCGCAAGAAGTTCTTTCGAAGAAGATGGATTGCCGGGTCAGGCCCGGCAATGACGGTCTCTAGATCTGTTTTCGCCTTGGCTGTTTGAAATTCAAATCAGAAGCAAACCAGCGAGCACCGGCGCGCGTGATGCCGCGCTTCAATCGGCTGGCTGGTGGCGCGCTCGGAGAGATTCGAACTCCCGACCCTCGGAATCGAAATCCGATGCTCTATCCAGCTGAGCTACGAGCGCCTGCGGGGCTCGATTACCAGACTTGGCCGGGCAGGGCCAGCCGCCTTGTCAGGGGCTCCGGTCCGGCGGATCGCGGGGCAGATCAGCCGGCCAGAACCGCTCAGGAGCAGGGGTATCTGCGGCCATCCTGGCCGCGATAGTTCGCCGCGTTCCGCCGGCAGGCGTTGGTCGAGGGACCATCATAAAAGGCGAAGGTGCCGGGCTCGAGACCGGGCCCGTAATTGTGGAGATAGCTGATGGCGTAGGGGAGACCATAGGGGTGGTGAAAATGACGCCGCGCCTGCGCCTGGTTCGGCAGTGCGGCCAACGTGGCCAGAACAATTGCGGCGGCGAAAAACTTCAGTCGGGTCATCTGGTCCTCCCTTGAGCCCGGATATTTTAGGCCAATTGCGGCCGTTTCCAAAGCGCTGCGCCCGCAAAATGGCGGAAAATTTGCCACAGAACGCGGATTTTTGCTCCCGGCGGGATGCTTAACGAATTTCCAACACAGTAAGGCCAGAGTTGCGCGCTCTGGTCCCCCCTTAAGGACCGGCTTTCCCGAGTCCCCGACAGGCTTTTGCGTCCCCCGACAGGCTTTACCGGTCCCCGATCGATCCATGCGCATCACGTTCATACCCCTGCTGTTGCTCTTCGTGCTGGCCGCGGCGCCGGCGCGCGCCGATCTGCATATCACCCGGGATCACGGCGGCTATGTCGAGGAATACAAGACGAAGTATGCGCGCATCCGCGACCACCACGAGCGCGTCATCATCGACGGCATCTGCAACTCCGCCTGCACGCTGGTGTTCGGCATCGTGCCGATGAACAAGATCTGCGTGACGCCGCGCGCCAGCCTCGGCTTCCACCAGGCCTATTACGACAAGGCCTTCACCTTCGGCATCAAGGTCACGAGTTCGGAGGGAACCTCCGACCTGATGTCCTATTATCCGGATACGGTGAAGGACTGGATCCGCCGCAATGGCGGCCTGACCACCGAGATGAAGAAGATCACCAACGGCGTGGATTTGTGGAAGATCGTCGATCCCTGTCCGGAAGAATTTTGATCCCGCTCAAACCAGCTCGCAAACCAAATCGATTGATCCCGACATCACGGGCACGCAGCGGCCGCCGATGAAGGTCGCGGTGACGACGCCGTTCTGCTTTTCCGCGCTCGCCTGCAGGATGCTCGGCCGTCCCATCTCGACCCCCTGGGCAATCGTCTTCGACAGCGACAGGTTTGGCTCCGGGCGCAATTTGGCCAGCAGTCCGATCAGGGCGACGTTGGCGCTGCCGGTCGCGGGATCTTCGGGAATATTCAAATGCGGCGCAAACATGCGGGCCCGGATGTCAAGGCCGGCCTCATCGACCCGGGTGTAGAGCAGGATGCTGACCACAGGGTGTTTGGTGACTTCCAGCCGAAACACGTCGCCGTTCGGGCTGGCCGCGGCGAGTGCGGCGCGGCTTTTCAATTCGGCCAGAATGAACGGCGCTCCGCACGACGCGATGCAGGGGCGATGATGGGCGATATCGATATCGGCCAGGGAAATTCCGCAAGCCGATGCCACGAGTTCGCCCGCGATTTCGGCGCCGACGAAGAGCGGTTGCGGTGAAGCCAGTCTCGCACCCACCACCGTCGCGCCGTCCCTGAGGATGTCGATCGGGACCAGCCCGGCCTTTTCCTCGAAGATGACGCCGTCGCCGTCGACCTGGCGGCCGTAACAGATGCCGGCGCGGGCCAGCACGAAGGCGGTGCCGACATTGGGATGGCCGGCAAACGGCATCTCGCTGCGCGGCGTGAATATCCGGACCTCGGCGGTGTGCGCGGCGTGCTTTGGCGGAAGGACAAAGGTCGTCTCCGCCAGATTGAACTCGGCCGCGATGGCCTGCATCTGCAGGGTCGACAACCCCTCGGCGTTCAGGACAACGGCCAACGGATTGCCCACAAACTGTTGGCCGGTGAATACGTCGACGGTCTGAAATTGCAGCTGCATCGCATCTTCCTAAAACGTCACCACGCAGCGAATGGACTATTCATCATGTCTTCCGCGTTGATGTCTTCGATCTGCGTTTTCCGGCCAGCGGTCCTGCGGGATCTATGATTGCCGGATAGCATATGTTCAGGCAAGCACGGCCGCAAATGAACAAAGACATCGAAGAGTTGGCCGCGCGCGCGGCGCCGGCGATTTTTGTCGTGCTCTGGAGTACCGGCTTTGTCGCCACCAAATACGTGCTGCGCGATGCCGAGCCGCTGACCTATCTCGCCATCCGCATGGCCGTGGTGGTGGCACTGATGGCGGTCATCGTCGCCGTCGCAAGGCCGCCATGGCCGGATCGGTCGGGGTTTGCCCACAGCGTTGTCGCGGGAATTCTGGTGCACGGATTTTATCTCGGCGGCACCGCGGTCGCGATCGCCCATTCGATCCCCGCCGGGCTCTCGGCGCTGATTCCGGGGCTGCAGCCGATCCTGACCTCGACGCTGGCGAACCGCTGGCTCGGCGAACGGGTCACGCCCTTGCAATGGACCGGGCTATTGCTCGGGCTCGCCGGCGTGGTGCTGATCCTGCATGGTCGTCCGATGAGCGGGGACGCGGGCTGGGGCTGGTTGGCCTCCGGCGTGTCGCTGATCAGCATCACGCTGGGCACACTCTATCAGCGGCGCTATTGCGGCAAGATCGACTGGCGCGCCGGCAATCTCGTCCAATATGTCGCGGTGACGATCTTTTTCAGCGTCGCGGCGGGGCTATTCGAAAGCCGTGTGGTGCACTGGACCGGCGAGTTCGTGCTGGCGGTGGCCTGGCTCGCGGTCGTGCTCTCGATCGGATCGATCGGGCTGTTGTACTGGTTGATCCGTCGTTCGGCAGCCACCTCGGTGGCCAGCCTGTTCTATCTGGTGCCGGCGGTGACCGCGGCCATGGCCTATGTGCTGTTCGGCGAGCGGCTCGATGCGATCGCGATAACAGGCATGGTTGCCTGTGCCGCCGCGGTGTTTGTGGTCAACCGGCGAGCGCCGGCATAACGCGGCCTGGGTTCCAGAACAAAAGCCCCCGGCTTTGATCCGGAGGCTTTCGCGGAACACCAAACCGATTGCGTCAACGCTTCGATTTCTTGGCCTTTTTTTTCTTCTTGGCGGTCTTCTTGGCAGCTTTCTTGACCGTCTTCTTGGCTGATTTCTTCGCCGAGGATTTCTTGGCAGCCTTTTTGGCCTTCTTGGATTTCTTCGCCGCCTTCTTCGGCGCTACCTTCTTTGCAGCTTTCTTTGCGGCTTTCTTGGCAGCCTTCTTCTTTTTGACCGCCGGTTTGGCGGCTACTTTCGGCGGCTCGGCGGCGGGGCTTATCGTCTCTGTCGTCGGTTCAAGAGCGGGTTTCTCGTCGTCCATATCATCCCCCAGGGTTTGTCGAAGCGATAACGATAGCGGGATTCGTCGGCGTGTCAAAAAAGATGCCTCAGCGATCACGCCGCGCGGACCCGCGCGCAGGCCTTGAGCGCGCGCTCGCGGCCAATCCGGTGATCGATGATTGGCTCCGGATAAGTCTTGCCGAGATCTCGGCGGCGCCCTTCAGCTCAAGGGGGCGGCACTCCATAGCCGGTGGATCAGGCCTATCGGCAATGCGGCCAGTTCCGGCACCCAGCGCCATGCCTGAAGCGCCGCGGGAGGGGCGGATTTGCTGGCCATCGGGCGATCAACCCGCAAGGGGCGCGTCGGGTCCGGCGTGGACGGTTGCAACTCCGCCCGGCCTGATGCGTACTACATGACAGGCGTCTGTCGACAGCGCTGGAGGCGATTTGTGAACCGGCATGTTGTTCTCTATCTGGCGACGCTGGTCGTCCTGATCCCGATCGATTTCCTGTTTCTGGGTATCGTCGCCAAGGGGTTTTTCGCTTCGCAGGTCGGCGACATGCTGGGGGAGATCAGGCTCGCGCCGGCGGTCCTGTTCTATCTGCTCTACGTGATCGGCATCCTGGTCTTCGTCAGCGGCCAGGCCGGCGCGACCTGGCAATCGACGCTGCTATATGGCGCGCTGTTCGGATTTTTTTGCTACGCAACCTTCGAACTCACGTCGCTGGCGCTGCTCAAGCACTGGACCTGGCCGGTGGTGATGGTTGACGTGAGCTGGGGTACGTTCGTGACGGCGGTGTCGTCGACGATCGGGTTGACGATCGCCAACTGGATGGCGCCGAAAATCTAGTTCGTGTTGCCTGCGACAAACGCGAAGCGTTGCCGCGGCGAAGCCATGCATGGCTTCGCCGCCAGCCGTGACAAGCCGTTACTTCGGCTGCGGCACGATCCGGATATACGGCTTCGGCGATTTCCAGCCCGCCGGATAGATGGTCTTGGCCTCGTCGTCGCTGACCGAGCCTGCGATGATGACATCGTCGCCCTGTTTCCAGTCGGCGGGGGTGGCGACGCGGTGCTTGGCGGTCATCTGCAGCGAATCGATCACGCGCAGGATTTCCTGGAAATTGCGGCCGGTCGTCATCGGATAGACCAGCACCAGCTTGATCTTCTTGTCCGGCCCGATGATGAAGACGTTACGGACCGTCTGGTTGTCGGCGGCGGTGCGTGTGGCGGCGTCGCCGGAGGTCGCGGCCGGCAGCATGTCGTACAGCTTCGATACCTTGAAGTCGGTATCGCCGATCATCGGATAATTCGGCGCCGCGCCCTGGGTCTCCCGAATGTCTTCGGACCATTTCGCGTGCTTGTCGACGGGGTCGACGCTGAGCCCCATCAATTTGACGCCGCGCTTGTCGAATTCCGGCTTCAGCTTGGCCAGCGCACCGAGCTCGGTGGTGCAGACCGGGGTGAAATCCTTCGGATGCGAGAACAACAGCGCCCAGCTGTTGCCGATCCAGTCATGGAACTTGATCTTGCCGTCGGTGGTTTCGGCCTCGAAATCCGGGGCCACAGCGCCAATTTGGAGAGCCATGTGTCGACCTCATCTCATTCAAGTTACAGGTGAATTTGCCTTTTGGAGTATAGGCGGCGAAGTCACGGAAGTGAACGGCTGCAGGAAAAAAGGTATATCCTTCCCAAATGCCGTCAGTTCCTAGCATCTTCTTTCGATCCGCGTCGGTGCGGCGAAAAAGTCACAGCGAATTTGTGAACCCGGATTGCCCCGATATCGCCACTTGCGCCCCTCATAGCCACCGGACGAGATTGCGCTGCCTTGAACCGTGACGTAAGTCACAGCGACAAATCAGCAACCATCTAAAAAACTCGCGAACCAAGTTTCGAATCGTTAACCACTCGTTTACGCCTGCAGGCAAATGCTGGCCCAGAACAAAAAAACTGAAAAGAGTAACTACCAATGTCTGCCCCTCTTGCTACCGTTGCCGAACCGATCGCCGCTCTGGAACCCTCCAAGATTTCCTGCCGGGACACTGCAGCACTTGCCCTCACCGTTGTGCGTGACGGCGTGATCACCGGCGAAGGCCCCACCACCAAGGGCCGGGTTCATTTCTCTCGCGCGCTGGATGCCGATGACGCTGCCTGGTGCGCGCGCATCCTGACCGCGACCGCGGTCGAGCATCAGCCGGTCAGCCGGGCCGAAGCCGAGGCGCTGTTTGAGATCAACGATGCCGCCGCCGAGCGCAGCGACGATGGACGTTTCGACGACCTCTTGGCCAAGGCCGTGGTGCATCACGCCGCCTCGGCGTCCGGTCTGCCGGTGCCGTCGCGCACCGTCGCCTTGTCGCCGGAAACCGCGATCGAAAGCTGGGCTCCGACACGCTCGGCCGGCGTCGATACCGAAGTGCTGGAATGGATCGCGAGCCAGATGCGCGGCAAGCGCCGCGGCAACCGCACCCTGAAGTCGCTGGTCGCCACCATCGTAGGCGTCGCGGCGCTGCCGCTGACCCAGCTGCCGAACGTATTCGATATCGGGATGTAAATTCAGCCCGAGAGGGCGCAATTCAGAGCGGCGGGGTTATCGCCCCGCCGTTTTTATTTGCCGGCTTGCAATGTTCCCATCTTGGGAACATAATATCCAGCATGAGGATTATCGCATGGCGCGTGCTTTCTTCGTATGCCGAACGGCATCCGGAGACGAAGGTGCCGCTCCAACGTTGGCGAACATTGGTTAGAAGCGCCAAATGGAATTCGATGGACGACGTGCGACTCACCGCTCCGAATGCGAAAATTCTGAACGGGGAACGCGCGAGGTTTGAAATCGCAGGCGGCAATTTTCGGATGATTGTTGCCTTCGATTTCGGCAGGGAAATCGCTTTGGTCAAATTCATCGGAACCCATGCCGAGTACGACAGGGTCGACGCTTTGACCGTGGCGTTATTTTAGGGAACGCAATATGGAAATTCATCCCATTAGAAACGACGACGACCACGCGGCGGCCGTTCGGGAGATCGAAAAGCTCTGGGGCGCTGCCGCCGGCACTGAAGAAGGCGACAAGCTCGACATTCTGGCGACACTTGTCGAAAAATACGAGGATCGGCGCTGGCCGAATGTCGATGTTTCCGATCCGATCGACTTGCTCAATTATGCCATCGAAGAGCTCGGACATTCGCAAGCCGAACTCGCGGAATTGCTGGGCTCCCGCTCACGCGCATCAGAATTGTTAAACCGGCGGCGCCCTCTGACGGTCGAGATGATTCACAAAATTAGTGAGAGCTGGAAGATTCCGGCCGATCTTCTGGTGAAGCCTAGCCGGGTTGCGGCCTGAGCGGCTGACTTATTGCCCCGCCGTTTTCTGTTTGCCGGCTTCCGCATCGAGGCCGACGGTTCGGCCGGGAAAACCCGCGGCGTCGAAGTAGCGTTGCGACAGCACGCGTTGGAACTTCACGATCGTCCGCAGCCCGTTCGCCGCCGGCTTGGAGGTGATGGTGCCGTCGGCGGCCTTCGGGATGATGCCATTGGGCAGGGCTTCCGACATCACCCGGCCGATCAGCCCGCCGGCATTGGCCGGATGCAAACCCAGAAGCTGTGAGATGGTCATGCCGACATCGGCGTTGTTGACCGGCAAGGGGTCGGCGTAGCCTGCCTTGAAGTCCGGCCCGATCGCGGCGGTGAAATTCAAGGTGTCGCCACGGCCGAAACTGCCGTGCATGCCCTGGCCCTGACGCAGGCTGGTATCGGCGATCTCGACGGAACAGTTGGTCGGCTCATCGCATCCGGCCGCATAGGATCGGAAGTTGACCACGATCGACGGGGTAGGCGTCACTGCCTTGCCCTTGAGGCCGATCTGCGACATCGGCAGCGTGCCGGGGAAGCGCCCGAGGCTGTCGTCGACAAACAACCCGCTGATGTAATCCTGCTCCAGCAATGCCTTGATGGTGCGATCCGCCAGCTTCTTGTCCCGGTTCGGCAGATAGATCAGGTCCGATCCGCCATTGGTGGCGACCACGAGATCGGGCTTGGCGGGGTCCTGTCCCAACAGGCCGTTGCCGGCCTTGGAATGAGCATTCGCGGCCACCCTCGCGTTCTTGTCGTTGGGATCGAACAGCGGCAGGTCGAGCGCCTTCGCCAGGTCGAGCGCGAGAAAGCCCATCGGCAGAAAATCCGTCGGCGTATCGTCATAGGCGATCTTCGCCGAAGGGCTGGTCTTGCTCTCCTTCGAAATCGTCGAGAAGCCGTGATCGGAGGAGATGATGATGTTGGTCGAGGCGGCGAGGCCGAGATCGTCGAGCGCCTTGCGCAACTGCGCCAGATTGTCGTCGGCATTCTTGATGCCGGCCAGCGAGGTGGGGCCGTTGATCCCCGGCGTGACGGTGTTGAGGCTGTCGCCGGTATTGTGCTGGCTGCCGTCGGGGTCGCGCGACCAGAACACCAGCACGAACGGCTTGTTGCGCGCCTTGAACATCGGCAGCACCACCTTGGTGGCGACATCGGCGAACCAGGCCTGCTGGGCGGTATTCGGGGTGAGGGTGCCCGGCGTCCTGGCGTCACCGGCCTTGGCGTTGTCACCGCGCGGCGGCGTTGCGAGCGCGAGACCGGCCTTGGTCAAGGCGGCCTTCATTTCCTCCGAAAGCGGAACGCCATTCTTGCCGCCGGTGGCGTCGTCGATCACGATCGAGTGCAGGCCATCGGCGCCGATCTTGTCGGTATGATCGAAAATCAAAGTGGGGCCGAGCTTGCCCATGGCCGCCGTGCTGAAACCCTTGGCGCGCGCCATTTTCAGCACGGTTTCCTCGTTCAGGTAGTCGCCGCCGAAATGCTCATCGGCATCGAGGATGACAGGATCGACCTCGAGGAAAGGCGTGACGGTCCCGTCCGCCGGCCCGACCGGATAACCCGTATAGATCGTGTTCGAGAAATCACCGGTATCGCCGAGGTAGTGCCCGGTGGCCAGCGCCGAGGCATTGGCGGTGGTAAAGGTCGGAAACAGCGAATGCGAATTCCTGAAATTGACGCCCTTGTCGCGGACCTCGGCCATGGCGGGTGCGCTCTCCTGCGTCACGATCCGCCCGCGCAGCCCGTCCGGTACGAACAGGATGAGGTTATGCGGCGTGTTGCTTTGCGCGAATGCCGTGCCGGCGGACAGCAAGGTTAGGCCAGCGGACAGCATCACGACCGAACGGCGCATGGAAATCTCCCCAAGGAATCGGATTGTCGGCATGTCAGCCGCAGTCTCTGTTTAGTTTTGCGATATGACAGAATTGTTACATCCGCGGATGGACATTTGCCCGGCAATTATACGCCTTGCGGAACCCGGCGGCCTGGGCGTCGTCTTCGGAACAAAACCAGCGATCCGGCTTCGTCATCGCCGGATAAGAGCGGCACGCCTGCAGGTGATAGATACCGACATTGCCGGTGACACGGGCGCGCACCGCAAATTTGCCCTTGATGCTGCAACCTGACGGCATCGCGGATTCCTCGGGGAATAACGCCGCGCGTATTTCGCGATCCTTGTCGGTCCGGCATGATCCACCCAACAAGGCACCGTCCTTGCGTCCGCCGCGGAACTCCTGCGGCGCGACAAAGCAGCCTTTCCAGAGTCCCCGGCGGTTGTCCTTGGCGCCGGCTTCGTCCTCCCTGAAGCGCCCTTTGGCGGAGGGTTCGAAATTCAAGGCAAAACCCTGGCGAACCAGCAGTTGGTTCAGGCTGGTGGTTTCACCCTCAACGGTGCAAAGGCCGACATGCCGCTTCCTGGTGGCGGCGTCGACGCCCAGATCCTCACAGCGGACCGGGCGGCCGCCGATCAGGCTTGCCAGTTGATCGCGCGCTTCAACGCCGCAGGTCCAGCTGTCGGCGTGATCATCGATGCAGATCTGGTCAAATGCCGGCGCATCGATGCCGTCGAGCCGGTAGGTTGCGTCGGCAAGCTCGAGGGTGCCGCCGTCCCTGACAATCGGGCTGGCAGCCCAGCCCGGGGTGGCCGAAAACATCGCCAAAGCCAAAATAAACCAGCGCATCGGTGGTGCTGTTCTTGCGAAGAGAGAAACCCGTGCTCGCTTCATTGCCTATCAGATATCCAGCGAATGCTTCCAGCACTATTGTCCATCGTTGCCGCGTGTCGCCGAAAAAATCAGGTTGAATTCGCGCTCACGTCGATCGGCCGTTTCACGATGGTGACCTCGCGGACGCCATCCAGCTCTTTCAATTTCGCAGGATAGCTTGCGATATCCTGCGAAGAGACCTTGCTTAACAGAATGACCAGATGATCGGTGCCATCAGGATTCCGGCTTTCCACCAGGAAACGCTTGATCTGGCCGATTCGCAGGTCGAGCGCGTCTCGCAGCAGTTCGGGCGTGAGACTGCCATTATCGACTTCAATCTTGAGCTGGCAGCTCTGGTTTCTCGAGCGGTAGGCTTCCTCCAGCGGCTTGATGCCGGCGAGGATAATCAGAATGATCACGGTTGACGAACTGGCGGCGAGATAGAGGCCGCCGCCCACGGCCAGCCCCACCGCGGCCACCGTCCAGATGCTGGCAGCGGTGGTGAGACCCTTGACGATCTCACCCCGGGCCAGGATCGCGCCGGCGCCCAGAAACCCAATGCCGGAGACAACCTGTGCGGCAATTCGCGAGGGATCCAGCACGACATTCTGCTGGGTCAGAATGTTTGAAAATCCGTATTGCGAGACGATCATGATCAGACACGATCCGACGCAGACCAGCATATGCGTCCTGATCCCGGCGGCCCACAGCAGGCGCTCGCGCTCAAACCCGATGAGGCTTCCGAGGGCTGCCGCACCGAGCAGTCGAATGAGCATCTCTGTATTGGACATCATTACCTCCGGGATCGAAGCCAGGCTTGCACCGGGCCTGCGCAGGCCTTTCCGTCAGATGAGCGATCTTACGGCCTTGCTGCAAAATCGCATGGGATATTCCTGATCCGTACCGTCCCCCGCAACGAGAAAACCCTGTATGAGGGGGCAACTCAATGGGCCTGGACCGGGATGAACACAATCTACTTTGACCTCGATGGAACGCTGACCGATCCAAAACCCGGAATTACGCGCTCGATCCAATATGCGCTCGGCAAGCTTGATCACGCCGTTCCCACCGAAGACGAACTGACCTGGTGCATCGGGCCGCCGCTTCATGCCAGCCTGAAAAAGCTGCTTGGCACTGACGATCTGGCGGATAAGGCGATACTGCTTTACCGGGAACGGTTCGGCGACATCGGTCTGTTCGAGAACGCCATCTATCCCGGGATCGAAGACACACTATCCGTGCTCGCCAAATCCGGCCGGCGCCTGTTCGTGGCGTCCAGCAAGCCCGTTGTTTACGTCGAGCGTATTATCGATCATTTCAAACTGAGAGACTATTTTGAGCGGGTCTTTGGTTCTGAACTTGACGGCACGCGGACCGACAAGACCGAACTTCTAGGTTACGCGCTCCAGACCACAGGTGTTGACCCGTCACGGGCCATGATGATCGGCGACCGAAGCCACGATATGATCGGAGCCCGAAACAATGGCATGACCGCCGTGGGCGTCCTCTATGGTTATGGCACGGAAGAGGAATTGCTGGCCGGAGGCGCGCATCACGTTTGCGCTGCACCGCGGGGATTGTTGGACCATACGGCCTGATTCTGTTTCGGCTTGCGCGTTGGCACACCTGATGCCAAAGCCTGCAGCCTAAGCCGGACAAGTGGCGCAATCACCCCAAAACGTGAATTACGCGAATTCCGGCCTCTCAGACGTTGCCTGTCTTTGTTTTTACTGTACGACGGAATTGTTACATCCAGCCCCGCGTGCCAGATTGCGGAGGCGGATCCCGCCCCAGAGGTTGCAAGTAAGCCAGCACATGTTCAAACGAATTCTGATCGCAAATCGCGGCGAGATCGCCTGCCGGATCATCAAGACTGCCCGCCGCATGGGGATAGAGACGGTCGCCGTCTATTCCGAAGCCGACCGCGACGCGCTCCATGTCGAAATGGCGGATCATGCTGTTCTGATCGGACCGCCGGCCGCCGCCGAGAGCTATCTGTTGATCGACAAGATCATCGAGGCCTGCCGCAAGACCGGCGCCGAAGCGGTGCATCCCGGTTACGGATTCCTGTCGGAGCGTGAGGCGTTTCCGCGCGCGCTCGCCAAGGCCGGGATCGTTTTCATCGGGCCCAATCCCGGCGCCATCGCCGCGATGGGCGACAAGATCGAATCCAAGAAGGCCGCCGCCAAGGCCAAGGTCTCGACGGTGCCGGGTCATCTCGGCGTGATCGAGGACGAGAAACACGCGGTGAAGATCGCCGACGAGATCGGTTATCCCGTGATGATCAAGGCCTCCGCCGGCGGCGGCGGCAAGGGTATGCGGATCGCGCATTCGACGTCCGAGGTGGCCGAAGGGTTTTCGCTGGCCAAGGCCGAAGCCAAATCGTCGTTCGGCGACGACCGGGTGTTCATCGAGAAATTCATCGTCAATCCCCGCCACATCGAAATTCAGGTGCTCGGCGACAAGCATGGCCATGTGGTCTATCTCGGCGAGCGCGAATGCTCGATCCAGCGCCGCAATCAGAAGGTGATCGAGGAGGCACCGTCGCCGCTGCTCGACGAGACCACCAGGCGCAAGATGGGCGAGCAGGCGGTCGCGCTCGCCAAAGCCGTGAACTACGATTCCGCCGGCACCGTCGAATTCGTCGCCGGCCAGGACAAGAGCTTCTACTTCCTGGAGATGAACACGCGGCTGCAGGTCGAGCACCCCGTGACCGAATTGATTACCGGCATCGATCTGGTCGAGCAGATGATCCGGGTCGCGGCCGGCGAGAAGCTCGCACTGGCGCAGAAGGACGTTACGCTGACCGGCTGGGCGGTGGAGTCGCGGGTCTATGCGGAAGATCCGTTCCGCAACTTCCTGCCCTCGATCGGGCGGCTGGTGAAATATCGCCCGCCGCTTGAGAGCAGCGTCGATGGCATTACCGTGCGCAACGATACCGGCGTGCAGGAGGGCGGCGAGATCTCGATCTATTACGATCCGATGATCGCCAAGCTTGTGACCCACGCGTCGTCGCGCGCGGCTGCGATCGAGGCGCAGTCGACCGCACTCGATTCGTTCTACATCGACGGCATCCGCCACAATATTCCATTCCTCTCCGCGCTGATGAATCATCCGCGCTGGCGCGAGGGCAATCTTTCCACCGGCTTTATCGCCGAGGAATTTCCCGGCGGATTTGCGGTTCGCGTGCCGGAAGGCGAGATCGCGCGCCGGCTGGCGGCGGTCGCTGCCGCGATCGATCACGTGCTCGGCGAGCGCAAGCGGCAGATTTCCGGCCAGATGATCGGCCGGCCGGTACAGCGCGAACGCCGCCGTGCGGTATGGCTGGAGCGCAACGAGATCGCGCTCGATATCGCGCGCGAAGCCGACGGGATCGCAGTGCGCTTTGTCGGCGCCGACGGCACGCCGGGCCATTCGCATCATCTGGTTTCGCCATGGACGCCCGGCGCCCCGGTCTGGCAGGGCACGCTGGATGGCCATCCGGTGGCGATGCAGGTACGCCCGGTCGCCAACGGCTTCCGGCTGGCGCATCAGGGGTTTGAGGTCGCGGTCCAGGTCTTTACCGACGCCGAGGCCGCGGCAGCGCGGCTGATGCCGGTGAAGACGGCGGCCGATACCGGCAAGAAACTGCTGTGCCCAATGCCCGGCCTCGTGGTGTCGATCGCGGTCAGCGAAGGTCAGGAAGTCAAGGCCGGCGAAACGCTGGCCGTGGTCGAGGCGATGAAAATGCAGAACGTGCTGCGCGCCGAACGCGACGGCACGGTGAAGAAAATTCACGCCGCCGCCGGCGCCACGCTGGCGGTGGACGCGCTGATTCTCGAATTTGCCTAAACCCGGTCATTCCGGGGCGATGCGAGGCATCGAACTATGATGTTCAATTGCACATCGGAGAATCTCGAGATTCGGGTCCGGTGCTAACGCACCATCCCGGAATGACGGAGTATCCTTTAAGAGGTTCGCCGATGACGTTCCGAAAGCGCCGCGATGCCTTGCGTTCGATCCTGTCGGGATCGACCTGCGTCCGTCCGGGCTCGGTCTATGACGCGATTTCGATCCGCATCGCCGAGGACCTCGGTTTCGAGGTCGGCATGTTCGGCGGATCGGTGGCGTCGCTCGCGGTGCTCGGCGATCCCGATGTCGCGCTGATCACCCTGACCGAACTCGCCGAACAAATGCGCCGGATGTCGCGCGCGGCGGCATTGCCGGTGCTGGTCGATGCCGACCACGGCTACGGTAATGCCCTGAACGTCCGCCGCACCGTGCAGGAGCTGGAGACGGCGGGCGCCGCCGGGCTCACCATCGAGGATACGCTGCTGCCGCAGGCTTACGGGCAGGCGAACACGCAACTGATCTCGCTGGAGGAAGGCGTCGGCAAGATGAAGGCGGCGCTGGACGGGCGCGGCGATCCCGCGCTGGTGATCGTGGGGCGCACCGGCGCCGCGTCGATCTCGGATCTCGAAGACACGATCGCGCGCGCGCGGGCCTATGAGGCCGCCGGCGTCGACGCGCTGTTCTTCACCGGCATCAAAACGCGGAGCGAATTGGAGGCGATCGCCGCGGCGACGACGCTGCCGATCGTGCTCGGCGGCGCTCCGGAGGAGATGATCGATCCGGATTATCTCAGGGATAAGCGCGTGCGGATCGCGCTGCAGGGCCACGCGCCCGTCGCAGCGGCGACGCAGGCGGTCTACGAGACGCTTAAGGCGCTGCGTGACGGATTGCCGCCGAAGGACCTGAAACATCTGGCGTCATCGGAATTGACAAGCCAGGTCACGCGCGAGGCCGACGTGAAAGCGCGGCTGGCGGCATTTCTCGGACTGAAGCGCTAGATGAGCGGCGCGATCCGCCGGGTCACGATCCGGGGCAGGGTGCAAGGTGTCGGCTACCGCGCCTGGGTCGAGCATCAGGCGCGGGCGCATGGACTGGAGGGCTGGGTGCGCAACACCACCGACGGCAACGTTGAGGCCCTGTTTTCAGGACCACAGGATGCCGTGGCTGATATGGTGGCGTCATGCCGGCGTGGACCGTCATCGGCGCGCGTTGATGCCGTCGTGGAAGAACCCGCCAATTCCGATGCACTGGGCTTGCGGCGGGCAGGCGAACGGTTTTCGGTGCTGCCGACGATATAAAATAAACCCAACGATTAAGTGGGAGGCGACGATGACGGGGACGCTCAGAAGGATCTCGGCTAGAAAAATATCGGCCTTGCGTTCCAGCCAGCCGATCAAGGCATACTTGCGCCTTTGGCTCGCGCTCGGGGCGGCGGTAGCGCTGGCACTGCTGTCAGGTCTCGGGCAGACATCGGCGCAAACCCCGGCTATCCCGATTGCGGGTGTCGACGCTGCGGCGCTCGAGGATATGGTGATCGGCAGCCGCGTGCTCGCCGATTTCGGCGTGCTCGACGGCTTCGGCCATGTCAGCATGCGTCATCCCACCAACCCCAACCACTTTCTGATGGCGCGCTCGCTCGCGCCCGCGCTCGTCACCGCCGACGACATCATGGAGTTCGATCTCGACGGCAACGCCGTGGACGCGCGGGGCCGGACTGTGTTCCTGGAACGCTTCATTCACAGCGAAATCTACCGGGCGCGGCCGGATGTGATGTCGGTGGTCCATACCCATTCTCCCGGCGTCATTCCGTTCTCCGTCACCAAAGTGCCGTTGCGGGCGATGTTTCACAACCCGTCTTTCCTGGCGGGCGGGGTGCCGGTGTGGGATATCCGAAAGGATTTTGGCGACACCGACATGCTGGTCAGCAACCCCGCGCTCGGCAAATCGCTGGCGCAGACGCTCGGCGACAAGCCGGTGGTCCTGATGCGCGGCCATGGCGACGTGACTGTCGGGCCATCGGTCAAAATGGCGGTATTCCGCGCCTATTACACCGACGTCAACGCCAAGCTGCAATCGCAGGCCATCGCGCTGGGGGGCGAGGTCACCTATCTGACGCCGGGCGAGGGCGAGAAGGGCGACAAGATCAATTTCATCGTGATCGACCGCATCTGGAACCTGTGGAGGATGCGCATCCTTCCCACGCTTGCGAAATAGCGCAGTTAATTTGCTGAAGTCTTCGTGTTGGAAATCGAGGAACATCCGCCGCCTGCGCCGGTTTTCCCTTGGTCACCAACAAGGGAAGCAACCATGAAACTCATGACAATGGCGTTGGCGGGAGCGCTCGCGCTCTCAAGCACCTTCGCGCTGGCACAGAGCAGCGGCGGCGGCACCTCCGGTGCGGGTTCCAACACCGGCGGTTCCGCGACCGGCACCACGACCGGCTCATCCGTGAACGGAAATGAGATGGCGAATCCACCGGGTTCGACGGTTGGCCAGGCCCGTGGCACCAGCAGCATGCCCAACACCACCACGAATCCATCCGGGAATACGCTCGCACCCAACGGCTCGCCCAGTGGATCGACCCTGACGCCGACCGGACCGGGCTCCGGCATCAGCCGGTAAGCGACGGACAAGCGACAACGAAAAGCCCCGCCGTGATGCGGGGCTTTTTGTCGAAACCCATCGCGTTCCCGGGCTGCTGTTTTGACGCGTTTTCGTCAGGTGAGCCGGTATCGACAGGGAGGGTGGAAACGTCAGCGCAGGGCCCAGCCGATAAGGCGCCAGGAGAGCGAACCTAAAAACCAAAGCCATCCGCTCATCGCGACGGTCATGGCGAGAATATAGCCTGTCAGCAGCGCGCGATCCCGGAAGGTTGATCGCACCACGGCCCCCTCAACGAGGGTTTCCGATGCTTCATACGCCATCACTGTATCCCCTCCGTTGCCTGTAACCGCTCAAGGTTAGCGGCCATTCCTGGTTGGGTCTGTGAAGCCGATCACACGTCCGGACTCGTCATGTACACGATCCCGGCACTTCGCGCCCGTTGTGCGCGGCCATTTGCGCCAATGTCGGTAGGTCGGCCTATGCCGCGTCGAGGTTCAAACGCGTTGGCGAATTGAGGTCGCCCCGCACGGGGCGGCGGCATAACTCACAACGTCGTTTCCGGCAGGGGCTGCTGCACCGCGCCAAATACGTCCGCGAAGGTCTGCCGGAGCGCTGTGTCGACGTCGACAGTCGTGACCGGATGGCCGAGATCGACAAGGCTGGTGACGCCGTAGCGGGGGTCCGCCACGCCGCAGGGCACGATCGCGTCGAAATGGGTGAGGTCGGGCTCCACATTGATGGCGATGCCGTGGAAGGAGACCCAGCGCCGCAGCCGCACGCCGATCGCCGCCACCTTGTCCTCAAAGCCGGCCCCCTTTTCGGGCCTCGCTACCCAGACCCCGACACGATCCTCGCGGCGCTCGCCCCGCACGTTGAACGCCGCCAGGGTCTGGATGATCCATTGTTCGAGGCCGGCGACATAGGCCCGTACATCCGGCCGTCTTCGTTTGAGGTCGAGCATCACATAGGCCACGCGCTGGCCCGGCCCATGATAGGTGAGCTGTCCGCCGCGCCCGGTGGCGAATATCGGGAAACGGGGATCGAGCAGGTCTGCGGCCTTGCCGCTGGTGCCGGAGGTGTACAGCGCAGGGTGCTCCAGCAGCCAGACCAGTTCGGGCGCCCGGCCTGCCGCGATATCGGCGACCCGCGCCTCCATCGCCGCGACGGCCTCGGGATAGGGCACCGGGGCGTCGGAGATCAGCCATTCCACCGCGGCGCCGCCGGCGGGGGCCGCGAAGGTCGTCAAATCAAGGCTTTGGCGGTCATTAACCATTGGCTAACCATAACGTGGTGATCTCTAACCACGCAATTTTGCATTTGTCAGTCAGTCCGGGTCCGCAGTGCCAACCCTCGATAAAGTCAGCGTCAACCTCATGGTGGTCCTCGGGACCACGACGATGCCGATTCATCAGGTAATGCGCCTGAGCCGGGGCGCCATCATCGAACTGGATGCCACCGAGGCGGACGAGGTCAAGATCCTCGCCAACAATCTGCCGATCGCCAGCGGCGTGGTGCTTGTCGATCGCAACCGGATCGCGGTCGAAGTCAAGCAAATGCTGCCGAAATCGCCGGGCACCCGCTGAACCAGCGCCCTTGATCCGACCCTCGCTTGTCTTCGAAACACTGCGCCGGCAGGCCTTGTCCCCCCATCCCTGATTTGTTACATCGGCGCCGATGATCCGGTCCGGCGCCAATCCCGTGCCGATCTCCTTTAAGCGCTCGTGGCGGAATTGGTAGACGCGCTGCCTTGAGGTGGCAGTGAGTAAAATCGTGGGGGTTCGAGTCCCTCCGAGCGCACCAGAAATTCTGCAATGCCGTGCCGGCCCAAAACCGGGAGGGGCGTGCGTGCAATAACAACGCCGTTGTTGGCGTTGCGCAGTTCCCGTTGGCCGCAATCGGCGTTCGATGCGACGCGGGCTTCCGTTGCCCCGCTGTAACAGCGCGGGTGTATCGACAGAACTGGGACTGAGGCCGGCGATTCCGGTCTGACCGCCGGAATCCTTCGGGCAGCATTCGATCGGAACTCTCACGCTTACCGTTGATATGGGGATACACATGAGACTGATGAGCTACGCCTACCGTTTCGTCTCCAACTTCGTGTTTCTCTCGCTGGTCTATTTCAGCCTGAATTTCATGGAGAAATATCAGCAACGCGCGGTCGTCGCGATCCTTGTGCTGGTCTACGCCTCGATGCGCGCGGCGTCGGCGCTGCGTTCGTTTTTCTTCTTCCAGCGAATCGAGCGGCTCGAGGTCGAGGCGCGCCGTCTCGCGACCCTGGCCGGGGAGGGGCCTGCCGCATCGTCGCAGCGCAGGCAAATCGTCACCGAGGTTGGCGGGCTGCGTACGGCCGGCGAAATGAAGGCCTATATCGACCTGCTGTTTCTCGGCATCATCGTTCTGCTGTGCGTGACAAAGATCGTGACCAATTGAACGGTCACACGTTTCTTTTCTTGACCTGAACCAGATGCTTCAGCGGGCCCCGGTGGGCCGGTGCCGCGGTGCGGGTTCCACGCCCGGCAACTCTGGTCGCGCCGTGGCGCCGGTCGCGTCCCAAATTATGTCCCAGCCCGTGTCCGGCATGTAACCGTCCGCGGCCGAGGCGCCTGAAATCGCCGGTATCGGCCGAAACCAGCTTTGTGCCCGTTTCATGCGCGCTGGATGCGGCCAGTTCTGCACGGCGCGAGGCCGCCGCGGCACTCTCCAGGGTGGCGCGCAGTCCATCCGGCATTTCGAACAGGCTCTGCTGCGGCGCCGGCAGGGTGATTGCGGCATTTTGCAGCGGCAACTCCGATAGCCGGGGCCAGGGCTCTTGCCGCGGCTGCGCAACGCCGCCCGCCCGCCGGTTGGCGTGATCGAATGGCTCGGCAAAGGCGATCGGCCCTGCGTCGAGCCAGTCGACATCCGCCAGCGCGGGCGCGGGGAGCATATTGGCGCCGGCGAACACGAAATTCGGGATTTTTGGCCAGTGCGAAATCGCCACATTCTCTAACGGCGGATGCAACAGCCATTGCTGCGGCTCGGTCGGCGTCGCCGGCTGCTCCGGGGTCGCCGGCACGACATGGACGATGTGGTAGCCGCGCGCCTTCAGCTCGTTGAGGATCCTCGGCAGGGCAGCAACGGTTCGCGCCTGGATATCGTGAAGCAGCAGGATGCCCTTTCCCTTGGCCTCGATCCGGTTGATGGCAAGATCGTATTCGCGCGCCGGGGAAATATGCCGCCAGTCGTCGGCCGGAAAATCCGCACTCCAGATCTGGAGCCCCTGCGAGGCCGCGTAGTCCTCGACGGCGTCGGCGCGCAGCAGGCCGGGGATACGCAGGAACGGGGCAAGGGCGGCGTCATCGCCAAGGGCGGCCTTCACCGATGCAATCCCGTCGTCGATTTCCTTCTGGGCGTGCTCGATCGGCATGCGATTCATGGTGAGCGGATGAGTCTGAGTGTGGGTACCGATGCTGTGGCCGGCGTCGCGGAGCTTGCGGACACCGTCCGGAAAGGATTGGGCCATCCGGCCGATCTCGAAGAACGTCGCCTTGACGCATTGCGAGGCCAGAATTTCCAGAATCTGGTTGCTGTTGCGCGGCAGCGGCCCGTCGTCGAACGTCAGCACCACCTCATGATCCCTAAGCGGCAGCGTCTCCCGGTACTGCATGGTGCCGAGCAGGCGATGCTCCCGGGGATCGACCACCAGGGTGCGCGAGGTGCCGATCGCATCGGGATGGCCTGGGCAGTCCGCCGCCAGTGCCGCCGGGGCGGTGATGCAGGCCAGCAGTCCCAAGGAGGCCAGAAAGGAAAACAAGGAGGGGGACGAAGATACGACCGCCGATTGCGGTATTCGAAAGCCAGCCAATACCCTGCCAATCATGAAACCAGTACCGCCATGCATTCCCATGGGCTGATAATTACATACCGCGACATGAACACAGCCTTAATTGTGGGGGTTATCACATATGATTTAGCCGTCAGTGGGCGCTTTTGGGTTCAACGGCGGGCGGCGCCGCTATCACATGTACAACGTGATAATGGTTGTCTTTGAGGTAGCGCAAAAACGCCGGCAACATGGCTGCGGTCTGGGCCTTGGAGTCATGGAAGAGGATGATACCTTTACGGGCGACCTTGAGCCGGTCGGTGATCAGCTTTAGTTCCTGCCTCGGCGTCATGCGATTCCAGTCGCTGGCCCAGAAATCGGCGCCGAACACCACGATGCCGCGCGATTGCAGCAGATCGAGTGTCGCCGGCGTCGACGCAAAGCCGGGAAAGCGAAAAAATGGCGTACTCGGCGTGGTGGTCGCGAGCCCGTGCAGCGCCATTTCGACTGCCGAAATCCCGTGATCGATTTCCTCTGTTGTCTCGCCCGGTTTGATTTTGCTGAGGTTACGGTGCAACCAGGTGTGGTGTCCGATGGTGTGGCCCTCGGCCGCGATCCTTCGTACCAGCTCCGGATGCTCCGAAGCGGGCTTCCCGATCAGGAAGAACGTCGCCCTGACACAGTCATGGGCCAGCGCCGCCAGCACCCGCGTGGTGGTGGGCGGCCAGGGGCCGTCATCGAAGGTCAGCACGACCTCGTGGTCTTGCAGCGGTAGCGTCTGCGGAAAGCTTTTCAGCCCGACCCGTGGCGTGGTGGCGGCATCGACCTTGAGAATGCGCGAGGTGCCGAGCGTGGTGCCCAGAGTATCCTGGCGCGGACAGTCCGCCGCCTGCGCCGTCGCGATCCATTCCATCGCGATGACAAGGGCCATCGTCACGACAAGGCAGGTCCCCAGCACCTTCATGAGCATTCCCAGTCCGTGATGGCTCCGCATCCTTGCCCAATGCGCCAAGTTTTGTCGTTGCGCCAAGGGCTGCCTATTGGGTAATGCCTGACGCGACAATTCAGACGGCTTCAATAACCCTGTCAGATCGGTGAGGCGCGGCATGGCCGGAGATATCGACGTTGCCCACCCCGCCGGCCCTAGGGTTATCGACCCTCTGCCGATGCGCGATGAAAATGGCGAAATTCGCCACGAATTCGTCGCGGACATCGCACACGCGATCCATGCTGACAACACGCCGCTGCTGCGTGCGATTGTCGCGGAACTCCATGAGGCTGATCTCGGCGATCTGATCGCGGCGCTCGACGCCGACGATCGTGTCAGGCTGGTGGAACTTACCGGCACGGATTTCGACTTTTCCGCGCTGAACGAGGTCGACGACACCGTCCGCGAGGAAATCCTCGAGGAACTTGAACCCGAGACGGTCGCCGAGGGTGTTCGCGAACTGGAATCCGATGACGCCGTCGAATTGCTCGAGGGACTGGACGAGAAGGATCAGGACGAAATCCTCGAAAAGCTGCCGCCATCCGAGCGCGATGCGCTGGAGCGCAGCCTGGAATATCCGGAGAATTCCGCCGGGCGGCGGATGCAGACCGAGTTCGTCGCGGTGCCGCCGGACTGGAGTGCGGGACAGGCGATCGATTATCTGCGCGATACGCCCGATCTGCCGAACCGCTTTTACGAAATCTATCCCGTAGATGGCGCGCAACACTGGCAGGGCGCGGTGTCGCTGGATGCGTTGCTGCGCGCGGGCAGGCAGGTGCCGCTGGCCGATCTGATCGACGAAGACCGCCGCCGGGTCTCCGTCATGGACGATCAGGAAGAGGTGGCGCGGTTGTTCGGCAAATACAATCTGGTCGCCGCGCCCGTGGTCGATACCGCAAACCGGCTGGTCGGCGTCATCACCATCGACGACGTGGTCGACGTGATCGAGGAGGAGGCCGACGAGGATTTGAGAGCTCTCGGCGGCGTCACCAGCGATGAAGAATTGTCCGACAATGTCTGGACCATCGCCAGAGGCCGCTTCAACTGGTTGCTGGTCAATCTGGCCACCGCCTTTCTGGCGTCCTCGGTGCTGGGCCTGTTCGAGGGTCAACTGGAACAGATGGTGGCGCTGGCGGTGCTGGCACCGATCGTCGCGAGCCAGGGTGGCAATGCCGCGACCCAGACCATGACGGTTGCGGTACGCGCGCTGGCGACCCGCGAGCTTGGTTCGAACAACGCGTTTCGGGTGGTCATGCGCGAGGGTCTGGTCGGACTTGTCAACGGAATAGCCTTTGCCGTCATCACCGGTATCGCCGCGGTGGCCTGGTTCCGGATTCCCGCGCTCGGCGTCGTGATCGGCCTTGCGATGTTGTGCAACCTGATAGCCGGCGCGCTCGGCGGGATTCTGATTCCGATGGTGCTGGAGCGGGCGCGCGCCGATCCCGCGGTGGCGTCGGGCACGTTTGTCACGACGGTCACCGATGTGGTCGGCTTTTTCTCGTTTCTCGGCATCGCGACGCTGTGGTTCGGGCTGAGATAGAAGGTGGGCTGTAGCCGGAGTTCGGCTTCAGCCAATCACATTGCCCGCGGCAATGTGACGGATGGCGGCGCGCAACCATATCTGCAGCGGGTCGGCATCGGTGCGGCGATGCCAGAACATTTGCGGACTTACTTCGACACCCGGAAACGGCGGATTCAAGATCCTGATATTCGGCACCGGGCACAGACCCTTTGCGATTCGACTGGGCAAGGTGGCGATCAGGTCGGTTTCCGCGACCACAAACGGAATACCCGCGGAACTGGGCAGTACCAGCACGATCCGCCGCCGCAATCCTCGCGCCGTCAGAATCGCATCGACCAAACTGGTACCAATCCCGTCGGCAGATACCTGCACGTGTCCAGCGTCAACCACGTGCTCGGCCGCGGCATAGGCCTCGATGCTCATGCCATCCGGTAACGGGTTGTTGGGTCCCACCAGCGTGACCAGCTGGTCGCTCCACAGGGGTTCGGCGGTCAGGTCGCCGGTTCTGTTTCCGAGCGGCGCAAAGGCGAGATCGATCTCGCCGTCGGCAAGTCGTTCGCGCAGCGACGCGCAGTCACTGGCTCTCACCTGGATGTCGACGCCGGGAGCATATCGGCGCAGGTGCCGCACCAGGGCCGGCAACAGGTTCATGTGATAGAGATCGATGGTGGCGATCTTGATGATCGCGCTGACCGTGGCCGGATCGAAGGCCGTCGGCAGCGTCAGGGTTCGCGATATGGCGGCCAGCGCGCCGTGAATCGGCCCGGCCAGTTCGAGCGCGCGGGCGGTAGGTTCCATGGCGCGGTCGCGGCGCACGAATAGCGGGTCATCGAACAGGTAGCGCAAGCGATTGAGCGCCTTGCTGACCGCCGGCTGGGTCAGGCCGTTGCGCTCGGCCGCCCGCGTGACGTTTCGCTCCGCCATCAGCGAGTCGAAAGCCACCAGCAAATTCAGGTCAACCGAGCTCAAATTCCGTTCTGATATGACGTGCATATCGCTTTGTCATTTCCCCAAGGTCTTCTGTTACGGCACCATTGCCGAAAGTTCCGGATGGCGCGCGTCCCCGCACCATTCCCTGCGAGCATAACGACGTTCGCCGGTATCACTGAGCAAAATACATGCCAGCCGACCAGTCAAAAGCAGCGAGCCCGTTCGGCGCCAGCATGACCCATGCCGGCGGGCCGGCGCTGCTCGAGGCCTACGGGATCGTCAAACGGTTCGGCAGCCTGTTGGCCAACGATATCGGCTTTTTCGACGTCCGGCCGGGAGAAGTGATCGCGCTGTTGGGCGAGAATGGCGCCGGCAAGAGCACCCTGGCAAAGATACTCTATGGCTACTATGCCGCCGACGCCGGCGAAATCCGCGTCCAGGGCTCGCGCCAGGAGATTTCCTCGCCGCGCGATGCCCGGGCTCTCGGTATCGGCATGGTGTTCCAGAACTTCACGCTGATTCCGGCGCTGAGCGTGTTTGAGAACATTGCGCTGTTCCAGAGCGACCTGCCCGCCGTGATGCGCCGCGGCGATCTGCTGGACCGTATCCGCGCGTATTCCGAGCGGTTTCAAATTGCCGCCGATCCGTGGCAGCCGGTGCGTCAGCTCGCGGTTGGCGAGCAGCAAAAGGTGGAGATCCTCAAGCAGGTCCTTGCTGGAGCACGCGTCCTGATCCTGGACGAGCCGACCAAGGTGTTGGCGCCGCAGGAATGCGACGGCCTGTTCCGAACCATCGCCGAACTCCGCGCGGAGGGGTTTGGCATTGTTTTGATCACGCACAAGCTGCGCGAGGTGCTCGACTGCGCCGATCGCGTCGCGGTGATGCGGCAAGGCCGCATCGTCGACATCGTCGATCGCGCCCGGGTTTCGCAGCAAAGCCTGCTCGAGCTGATGTTCGAGGGCGCGCTGACTGCGCCGTCGCGGCCGACCGGCGTTCCTGTTCAACGGGGCGGCGCCGATGCGCTGACGCTCGCGGGGGTTTCGACGTTGGCCGGCGCCGGCGAGGTGGCGCTACGCGATCTGTCGATCAATATCCGTCCCGGTGAAATCGTCGGCATTGCCGGCGTCTCCGGCAATGGCCAACGCGAACTCGGGGAACTCATTCTGGGCCTGCGTCAGCCGCGAACCGGAACCAAGCGGCTGTGGGGCGAGGACGCCTCTCGCTGGTCCACCGCGACGGTTCGCGAGCGAGGCGTTGCTGCCATTCCGGACGATCCGCTAGCGCTGGCCTGCGTGCCGGCATTGACGGTGAGGGAAAATCTCGCGCTCGGCACGGGCGGGCGCTATCGCGCCGGTTTCACGGTAGATTGGAGCAAGCTCGACAGCGACATGGCGCGCAGCTTTGCCAGGCTCGGCTTTCCCCGCCCCAATTTTGAGGCTCGCGCCGCAACGCTGTCCGGAGGAAATCTGCAGCGCGTGGTGCTGGCGCGGGAATTGGCGCACAACCCGAAACTGATCATCGCACTCTACCCGACACGCGGGCTGGACGCCCGCAGCACCATGACCGTGCGTGCGCTGCTTGCCGGGGCCCGCAACGACGGCGCCGCGGTATTGCTGATGTCGGAAGATCTTGATGAACTCTTCGCCATGAGCGACCGGCTGCTGGTGCTCTATCGCGGCGCCATTGCCGGGGAGTTCGGCCCGGTGGATTTCCGCCCCGAGATGGTGGGCCCACCGATGGTGGGGGCGGGGAGGACATCCGATGCCGCGTAGCGCCGCGCTCTGCCTGGAATCGGCGCTCGGGGCCGCCCTGCGCTTTGCGCTGATCGCGCTGATCGCGTTCGGCGCCTTTGCCGCGCTGCTGATGGCGGCCGGTATGGATCCGCTCAAGGCCTACCTTGATACGATCCTCTACGTGTTCGGCAACGGCTACGGATTTTCCGAGCTGCTGGTGCGCATGATCCCGTTGCTGCTGACCGCGGTCGCGGCGGCATTGCCGAGCCGCATGGGCCTGATCAATGTAGGTGGTGAGGGCCAACTCTATATGGGAGCCTGGCTCGCCACGGCCGGTGCGCTCGCGCTCTCTGATCAGCCCGCCTTTATCCTGCTGCCGGTTTTGACCGTGCTCGGCTTTGTCGGCGGCGGGCTGTGGGCCCTGATCGCGGGCGTCCTGCGGGCGTTGCGTCTCGTCAATGAGACCATCTCGACCCTGCTGCTCAACTACATCGCCCCGATGATCGTCAGCTTCTTCATCTTCGGGCCATGGCGCGACCCGCAAAGTTCTTCCTATCCGCAGTCGCCAGCCTTCGCCGATGCGGCACGGCTGCCGAATTTTCTGCATACCCGCATCAACGCCGGATTGATCTATGGGCTGGTTTGCCTGGTTCTTTACTGGTTGCTGATGACGCGTACCCGCTGGGGCCTGGAGATGCGGGCGATCGGCGGCAATCCGGAAGCCGCACGCCAGCTTGGCCAGCCAGTATTCCGTTACATCCTGGTGGTGATGTTCGCCGCCGGAGGCGTTGCCGGCCTGGCCGGGATGGTCGAGGTGAGCGCGGTCCAGGGCCGGTTGGTGTCGGAACTATCGCCCGGCTACGGCTTTGTCGGCTTCCTTGTCGCATGGCTCGCCGGCACCAGCGCCAGCGGCATTGTGCTGATGGCGTTTCTGTTCGCCTTCATCAGCTCGGTCGGCGACATCCTGCAGATCACGCAGGGGCTGCCGTTCGCGGTCATCAACGTGTTGATGGCAGCAATTCTGTTCATCGTTCTCGGCCGGCGGCCGGCGGGGAGCTTAGCTCGATGAACACCGCTCTCATTGTCGGCGTTGTGGCCAGTTCGATCCTGTCGGCTACATCTTTGCTCTATGCCACGCTCGGCGAGTTGGTCGGCGAGCGCGCCGGCATTGTCAATCTCGGGCTCGAAGGCATCCTGTTGATCGGCGCCGCCACCGGCTTTGCGGTGAGCGCGCTGACGG
Organism: Bradyrhizobium sp.; assembly: GCF_050014615.1. Classification (GTDB taxonomy): domain Bacteria; phylum Pseudomonadota; class Alphaproteobacteria; order Rhizobiales; family Xanthobacteraceae; genus Bradyrhizobium. The sequence goes on from NZ_JBEKCZ010000011.1 coordinate 26,522, forward strand.
GCGATCCGTATATCGGATTGATCGCCGCCGCGGTCGCCGGGGCCGCGGTCAATCTCATATTTGCCTATCTGGTTGTCGAACGCCGGGCCAATCAGCTGGCCGCGGGCCTTTGCCTGATGTTTTTCGGGCTGGGCCTGAGTGCGCTGATCGGCCGTCCATTCATTGGCGCGCTGATCGGTGGATTGCCGCGGCTGCCTTTGCCTGGTCTGGCCGCCAACGGAGCCGGGGCGCGGCTATTGAGTTACGACATCCTGGTCTATCTCGCGACGCCGACCGCGGGTCTGATCTGGTGGCTATTGTTCCGCACCCGCTGGGGTCTGGTGCTGCGCGCGGTCGGAGAGAACCCGGCGTCCGCTTATGCCGCCGGCTACCGGCCGGCCTCCCTGCAGTACCAGGCGTTGGCGCTGGCGGGCTTTATGGGCGGCATCGCCGGCGCGCATATTTCGATCGCACTGACGCGCACCTGGGCCGAAGGCATGACCGGCGGCCGCGGCTTCATCGCCATCGCACTGGTTATTTTCGCCAGATGGAATCCGCTTCTGGCGATCGCGGGCGCGCTGTTGTTCGGGGGCGCCGAGGCCTTGCAATTGCAGCTTCAGGCCGCTGGCGCCGATGTGTCGCCGTTCCTGATGAACATGGTGCCGTACCTGCTCACGCTACTGGTCCTCGTGGTGTGGGGATGGAATCGCCAGTCGGTCGCACCGGCGGCGCTGGGACGAACTTTTTTCGGTGTGGAATAGCTCGCGGTTCAACGCATCTACGACGGCGAAACGGCGCCGCAGACAGAATGGAGAGTACGATGAAGCGATTGATGGCTTTGCTGACCGCCTGCGCGGCTCTCGCAGGCTTGTTCGCCATAGGTCAGGCCCGGGCCGACGACAAGCCGCTTACGGTTGGCGCGATCTATGTCGGCAGCGTCAATGACTACGGTTACAACAGGGCCATGAAGGACGGCCTTGAGGAGATGAAGAAAAACCTTCCGGGGCTCAAGCTGATCGAGGCCGAGAATGTTCCCGAGACCGCTGAATCAGAGCGGATCATGGAGGGGATGATCCAGCAGGGTGCCAAGCTGATCTTTGCGACCAGCTTTGGTCATCAGCAATTCGCCTTCAATCTTGCCAAGACTCATCCGGATGTCGTGTTCGAACATGCCGGCGGCTGGATGCAGGCGGCGAATTTCGGCAACTTTTTCGGCGCCACGCAGTCGGCCTGGTATCCGATGGGTGTCGCGGCCGGAAAGATGACCAAATCGAACACGCTCGGCTTTGTGGTCGGCGTTCCCATCGGCTACGCGATCGGCAACATCAACGCCTTCGAAATGGGAGCACGGTCGGTCAATCCGAGCGCGGTGACGCGCGTCGTCGTCACCGGCGGCTGGTCCGACAAGGCCAAGGAAGCCGTCGCCGCCAACGCGCTGATCGACCAGGGCGCCGACGTCGTGACCATGCATGTGGATTCGCCGGCGACCATTATCCAGATTGCCGAAAGCCGCGGCGTCTATTCGATCGGATTTCAATCGACCGAGGCGCGAACGCTGGCGCCGAAGGGTTGGCTGACGGGCTTAGGCTTCACCTGGGGGCAGTTCATGACGGCGACGGCCAAAAGCGTGATCGCGGGCTCATTCAAGCCGGCGATGGTGCGGTTGGGCCTCGGGCAGGGGATGATGGCGGTTGCGCCGTTCGGGCCCGCTGTTCCGGACGATGTGCGCGCGCTCGTCACCGCTTCGGCCGACAAGATCGGCGCTGGCTTCAATCCCTTCACTGGTCCAATCACCGACAACAACGACGTGGTGCGGATCAAGGAGGGCGAGTCCTGGGGCGGCGACAAGATGGGGAATTTCGACTGGTACGTCGAAGGCGTGGTCGGCAAAGCGAAATAATCGACCCGCCGGACAATGGAGCCCAACATGACCAATCCACCGACACCTCCCATCGATCTGCAACGCTATGTCGATGAAGCCGCGGCCGCGATCGGACTTTCGATCGCGCCGCAGGACATGCCCGCCGTCGTCGCGATATTTGCCAATCTGGCGCGCGTCGCGGCGCCGCTGATGGAGTTTCCGTTGCCGGCGGATATCGAACCGTCGCCGGTGTTTATCGCCGGCGGAAGGTAACGAGGCTCATGGCTGGCGTTATCGACATTGCCGCAGCTGTTCGCGCCGGCCGAATCACGGCGGTGGACGCCACGCGTGCCAGTCTGGATCGAATTCGTGTGCACGACAGCTCGATCAACGCCTTTACCGCCGTGGTCGCGGATCGCGCCCTTGCCGCGGCCGCACGCGTCGATGACTTGGTCCAGTCTGGCCGCGATCCCGGTCCACTTGCCGGCGTGTCTTTCGCGGTCAAGAATCTGTTCGACATCGAAGGCATCACGACCATTGCCGGTTCGCGCATCGACGCGGCTCTCCCGCCGGCGGCGCGCGACGCGACGCTGGTGGCGCGGCTGGAAAGCGCCGGCGCAGTTTTGGTCGGCGCGCTCAATATGGATGAATACGCCTTCGGCTTCTCGACCCAGAACAGCCATTACGGGCCGACCCGCAATCCGCACGATGTGTCGCGTATCGCCGGCGGCTCTTCAGGCGGTTCGGCGGCGGCCGTTGCCGCGGATCTGGTGCCGATGAGTCTGGGCTCCGATACCAATGGCTCTATCCGCGTCCCGGCGGCATTGTGCGGCGTGTTCGGCCTCAAACCGACCTATGGCCGGTTGAGCCGGGCCGGCACACGGCTATTCGCGTCGAGCTTCGATCATGTCGGTCCGTTCGCACGCTCGGTCGGCGACATCGCTGCCGTTTACGACGCGCTGCAAGGCCCCGATCCAACCGATCCCGTCTGCGCCGGCCGGCCGGTCGAACCGGTCGCCTCGGTACTCCATCAGGGCATGGATGGCTTGAGGGTGGCGCTCGCGGCTGGATACTTCACCAACGCCGGTCATCCGGAAGTCTTCGCCGCAGCGGAAAAGGCCGCTTCCGCGCTCGGCGTGGTGCGGCATGTCAATTTGCCTGAGCCCGCGCTGGCGCGCGCTGCGGCCATGATCATCACGGCGAGCGAGGGCGGCGAATTGCATCTGGCCGATCTCAAGGCCCAGGCCGCCAGCTTCGATCCGATGACAAGGCCGCTGTTCCTGTCGGGAACGGTGGTGCCGGCGGTCTGGTATGTGCGGGCACAGCGCTTTCGCCGCTGGTATTGCCGGGAGCTTGAAGCGCTGTTCCGCGACGTCGACGTGATCCTGGCACCAGCCACGCCCTATCCAGCGTTTCCGATCGGCCAACGCATGATGGAGGTGGACGGGCGGCAACTTCCGGCCGCGGGCCATCTCGGTGTTTTCACCCAGCCATTGTCCTTTGCCGGGCTGCCGGTTCTGGCTGCGCCGATCGCGGGGGCGGGCCCATTGCCGCTGGGCCTGCAGATCATTGCGGCGCCATGGCGCGAGGATCTGGCGTTGCGGGTGGCCGCGGCGGGTGAGGCCGCCGGTGTACTGGCGCCACCGCCGGTAAAATTTTAGTTTTGGAGGTGCAGTGCATGCTTGAGATCAATGTTCCCGAAATTGTCGCCGAAGTCACATCGGCTTTCACGTGTTACGAGCGCGCGCTTGTTGCCAATGATGTGACGGCGCTGGATCAGCTGTTTTGGAGGAATTCCCGCACACTCCGCTATGGTGTGGCGGAAAACCTCTACGGCTATGATGCCATCGCCAATTTTCGCGCGACCCGGCCGCCGATCGACATGACGCGTCGTCTGATCAACACCACCATCACGACCTACGGCCGTGATTTCGCGACCGCCAATACCGAGTTTCAACGCGAAGGTTCGACGCTAACCGGCCGGCAAAGTCATGTCTGGCTGCGCACGCCGGAAGGTTGGCGCATCGCCGCCGCGCATGTCAGCCTGATGCCGAAGCCGGCGGGGGCTTGAGGCTGGTCTGTTAGATCAAGTGTTACCCGGATCGTCCCGGATCCATCCCGGCGCGTATCGTTAATCGGGCCTTAACGCGCATCGCCGACAATCCGCGCGCGCGTTACTGATCGCGCTCTGGATTGAGTCGGACATGCAGCGCTTGCGGTTGAAAGCGGACGGACGGATCGTCGAATTGCGGGATGGGCAGGAGTTTCCGCTGGCGCCCGTGACGCCCGCATCTGTACCGATGGAAACGGCGCCCCCTCCAGCGGTGCGCGATCTTCGCCGCCGGGCCCGCCTGACGCAGCTCGAATTCGCGGCACGGCTTGGCGTACCGGTTGAGACCATTCGCAACTGGGAGCAGGGCAAACGCATGCCGCGCGGGCCGGCGCGCGCGCTTCTGGCGGTGATCGCCCACGCCCCGGACATGGTGTTCTCCGCTCTGGCCAAAGCCTGATCGCCAAAAAGGCGTGATCCGGCGCAGCCCTTTGTTGGCAGCGCCGCTTTGGCGGGACATAATGCGGTTTGGTCAGTTCGAGTTCCCGCAATGCAATTTGTCGAGGCCAACGGCGCTAGGATCCCCGCGATCGGGTTAGGCACCTGGGAGCTGCGCGGACGAACCTGCGCGCGTCTGGTCGAGCAGGCGCTAAGACTCGGCTATCGTCACATCGACACAGCCCAGGTCTATGAGAACGAACGCGAGGTCGGCGAAGGCCTGCGCGCCTCGAAGGTGCGCCGCGACGAGATATTCGTGACGACCAAGGTCTGGACCACCCACTTTGCTCCGAACGACCTCGAACGATCCACCAAGGAGAGCCTGACCAAGCTGCGGCTTTCCGAGGTCGATCTGCTGCTGCTGCACTGGCCAAATCCGCAGGTGCCGCTGGCGGAGACGCTGGGCGCGCTGGCGCATGTCAGGAAGCTCGGCATGACCAGGCATATCGGGGTCTCGAATTTCACGGTGGCGTTGATCGAAGAGGCGGTCGCGGCCTGTCCGGAGCCTCTGGCGTGCGACCAGGTCGAATATCATCCCTACCTCGATCAAACCAAGGTGCTGGAAGCCTGCGCGCGCCAGGGCATGGCCGTGGTCGCCTACAGTCCGATCGCGAAGGGCCGGATCAAGAACGACGAGACGCTGGCGCGTATCGGGCAGAACCACGGCAAGAGCGCCGCACAGGTTTGCCTGCGCTGGCTCGTGCAGCAGAACGTTTCGGCGATACCGCGGACCTCGCGGATCGAACGGCTGTCGGAAAATATCGACATCTTCGACTTCACGCTGTCGGACGAGGAGATGCGTCTGATCTCCGCGATGGGAAGCGCCAAGGGCCGGCTCACCGATTTCGGCTTCGCGCCGAAATGGGATTGATAAAAGTGCTGACGATCAACTCCCCATCGCCCGCCAGGCACTCGAGGCGAACTGTCTGCGCCAGATGACGATTACCACCGCCGCCGTCGTCGCGAATAAAACCCAGGGGCTGACGAACCAGCCGAGATAGCCGAGCGCAAAGAAGAACGCGCGCTGTCCGCGATTGAAGTGCCGGCCCGCGGCTTCGAACAGTCTTGTTGTGCGAATGACATGCGCTTCGGCTTCCGGCGTGTCGCGCCGCGCGGCCGGCGGCATCGCGCCGAGCAGGATCGCGACATAGTTGAACAGCCGGTAGGTCCAGGCGAATTTGAAGAAGGCATAAATGAAGATCAGGATCAGTCCGACGCATTTGAGTTCCCAAAGTGCGGGCGAGGGGCTGAGATCGATCGGCAATGCACGAAGGACGGCCAGCGCCTCGCTGGTCGATCGCAGCAGCGCCAGCGCGCCGCCGGCCGCGAACAGGCTGGTGGAAGCGAAGAAGGCGGTGCCGTTTTGCAGCGACGCCAACATCTGCATGTCGACCATGCGGGTCTCGCGGTCGAGCATGCGCCGGATCCAGACCTCGCGGTAGATATGCATGCGGGCGGACAGGCTGTCGCGACCATAGGCGCTATGCTCCAGGGTGACGGCATACACCGTCCATTCCAGGGCGAAGAAGCCGACCGCCAGAATATCGATCCAATATCCGCTCATGTAGCATCCCCCGGTGCTCGCCGATGCTGCCATGCATGAGCCATCACGGCAACCGATGCGACCCGCGGGTTGAACGCTCCCAGTGCCCGGTGCCTGAAGTTCGTGCTACCTTGCGGCAAACTGGGGATGGCAAGCCAAAGATGGATTTGCGTGCATGACCTTGAAGCTCGTGATCGGCAACAAGAACTATTCGTCCTGGTCGATGCGGCCGTGGCTGGCGCTGCGCGCCAACGGCATCGCTTTCGACGAGGTTTTCATTCCGCTCTATACCGGCGACGCCGACAAACAGCGGATTCTGGGGTTTACGCGTTCGGGCAAGGTGCCGGCGCTGATCGATGGCGACGTCACGATCTGGGACTCGCTGGCCATTATCGAATACCTCGCCGAACGGTTCCCGGAGAAACGGCTGTGGCCGGAAAACCGCGTGCAGCGGGCACATGCGCGTTCGATTTCGGCGGAGATGCATTCGGGCTTTGCGGCGCTTCGCAACGAATGCGGCATGAATTTGCATCGGCCGGTTGGCGCCATCGAATTGTCGGCGGATGCGCGCGCCAATATCGCGCGCATCCAGCAGATCTGGATCGAGTGCCGCCAGCGCTTCGGAGCGTCCGGGCCATTCCTGTTTGGAGCCTTTGGCGGCGCCGACGCCATGTTCGCGCCGGTGGTGCATCGTTTTTTGACCTATGCGATCGAAATTGAGCCGGGCGCGCGGGATTACATGGCGGCGATGATGGCACTGCCGGCTTTTCAGGAGTGGACCCGTGCCGGCCTGGCTGAAACCATCATCATTGACAGATTTGAGACGGTGTAAGCGGCGAATTTGCCGGCCACAGGCCGCAATCGCGGCTTGACGCAGGCAAGCGAAAGCGGTCTGAATCTGGAACCGACATTGTGAATTTAGCTGAAGAGGGTTTGGCCATGGGAATTCTCGATTCATTGGAAAATTCACCCGCGCTCAAGAGCGCGCTCGGCCAGATCGGGGGCGCGGTGCTTCCGGTGGTGCTGAGCGAAGTGCTCGGCAATGGCAATCAGGGCGGGCTCACCGCTGTTGTTGCCAAGCTGCAGCAGGCCGGCCTCGGCGACCAGGTCAAGTCCTGGATCGGAAACGGTCAGAACCTGCCGATTACGGCCGACCAATTGCATCAGGTGCTGGGCAGCGACACCGTCAAGCAACTGGCGGCGAAGTACAACATACCGGTCGACCAGATCTCCGAACTGCTGGCGAAGGAACTTCCCGCGGCGGTGGATCACGCCAGCCCGGACGGCAAGCTGCCGCATACCGCCTGACATTTGCGTTGTTGGATTCCGCGTGACCGGCGCGACCTCTCCTCTCGGTAGGAGAGGTCGAATGGCCGGTCGCGAGCTGGCAGACGCGCGCTATCCGGGAGGGCCAGGCACCAGCCGACTGCCCGCCTCCATTTGCCGGGATCTTTGGTCGATATTCGATCCTGATCGACCCGATTTCCGGCTTGGCCGCGACGCTTGTATGCCGCCGTCAGGCGGATTCGTCCGCCCCCCAAACAGGTATTTATCGTACTGAAAAACCTGCAAATTCCTGGTATTTGCTATGTGCATTTAACTGGCCAAAAAGACCGGTGCCGTGCTATATAAAATGCGTGTTTTCCAGTCGATCGCTGCAGCGGGACCGTGGGCGCGACCGACGTTTTTTGCGTGATGGAGAGGGCGTTGAAGCACAAATACAACGTTGGAGAGACTGTCTATTTTACCGCCAGCAATGTCGCACGTCCGGCCGCCAGCGGCACCTATGAGGTCATCCGGCTGCTTCCCACCGATGGCGACGACTGCCAGTACCGGATCAAGAGCTCGACGGAAGCTTTCGAGCGGGTGGCCAAGGAAAGCCAGCTCGATATCTCCTGAAATTGTGCGCATGGCCGGGTGACGCGGCTTGCATCTCGCCTGCCGTGAAAAGGCCCCGTTCGCAGAACCATTCTGCGTCTTGTGCGAAAGAATCGGCACTTACTTTCGCCAAATGCGCATTATGCTGCGTTAAGGGACATCGCGCATGAACTGGGCCTGGGCTTCATCGCTCGATCAAATCTGGCGTTCACCGGCCTTTCCGATGTGGCTGACATTGGCGGCGGCCGGATTCTTCGGGGTCATCGTCCTCATCACGCTGTTGCGCGCGGAGAAGTCCGTCGCCAACGGCGCGCTGACGGTCATCACGCTGTTGGCCATCGGTATTGCCGTCGCCGCCACCATTCGCGGATTTGGACCGGGTGGCCGGACTGCGTCCGGCGAACCCTCGTCGTCGCAGATGGTGAACGTGGCGCTGCCGGCGCTGTCGTGTGTCGACGATCTGGCCGGAGATGCGGTTCTGACCGCCTGCGAAAAGGCGCTGTTCGGTTCCGCCGAATCCGCGGCCGCGGCCGTATCCTACGCGGCCTCCCAGATTAACCGGCTGACCGCGCTTGGCGATGTCGCCGCCGCCAACAAAAGCATGACGCCGGAGCTGCAGGCATTACGCCGCGCAGTAGAGCACGACCGATACGGGCTCATGGCGTATGCGCTGGCGGTGCGGGACCATTGTACACCGTCGGACTGCACGGCCTTCCGGGCGCTGACGGATCGTCATCAGATCGTGGCCAACATGGATGAGCGGGTCTATGACGGCTTGATCTCGCGTTATGCGCCGACATGGAATGCGCCGAATGCGCCGCCGGCCGTGGCACCGGTCGCGGCGCTGGAGCCGGGAAAGCCTACGGGCAAGCCGACCAATGCCGAGTTTCCGACCGCGGCCTCGATCCCGCCGGTCAGTATCATGACGCCGGAGCCGGGCACAGCCGCGCCGCGCCCGCCGGCGTCGACCGCCAACGCGCCATTGCCGTCACCACGTCCCACTCCGGTGGCGGCGCCGACGCTGGCGGCAGCGAAAAAGCAGCCGGTGCCGAAACCCCCGCGCGCGCCAGCGGTGGCGCCGGTTTCGATTGCACCGGCACCGGCTCCCGCCGCCTCGAATGATTGATGCTTTCAAAAGCCAGCGCTGATCGCTAAACCCCAGACCATGTCGCTTCATCTCATCAAGCTTGCCGTCGGCTGTGAGTCGCTAAAGGAACTCAAGGGCTGGGTCGCCGAGCGCATGAAGACCGCCAAGAAGAAGGGGCTGCCGCTCCATCATATTCACATCACCCGGATGACGCCGAAGCGCGTCGAAGAACTGCTCGCGGGCGGTTCGCTGTACTGGGTCATCCGCGGTGAGATCGCGGCCCGCGAAAAGCTCATCGCGATCGAGCCGTTTCGCGATCGGGACGGTATCGGGCGATGCCGGCTGGTGATGCAGCCCAAAGTGATCGCGGTATCGCCGCGGCCGATGCGGGCCTTCCAGGGCTGGCGCTATTTCACGCCAGACGCCGCGCCGCCCGATCTCGGCAAGGCTGCGGCGGCGAGCGTCGCGGCAATGCCCGAGCCGATGCGGCGCGAGCTGCGTGACCTCGGGCTGCTCTAAGCCCAAGGCCGTGCTTTAAGCTGACAGCTGTCTTGTGCATCGACCCGCTGTGGTCCGCGCGCTACAGCGACGTCGCCGTGACGATCCGCATCCTGGTCCATTCGGAGGGCGGCAACTCGGTTTGACGCCTGGATTCCGAATTCCTGTCGATGATGTCGAGCAGTTCCGGTTCGACGCCCATCTCGCGCAGATATATGCGGAACAGTTCGCCAAATCGCACCGTCAGACCTTCGCGCCGTTCCTCGGATATATTGGGCGCCAGGCGGTTGTGGATCGACATGCCGCTCAGGATCATCCGGGTGCCGACCGGCAGGCTGCGATGCACGCCACCGACCAGCATGAATACGCAAGCAAGTTCGCAGCGCGCATCCAACAGGTTCAACTTGGCGTCGAGAGGGCCGCCCTGGCGCTTGAGCGTGAAGCATTCCGCTTCCGGCTTTCCATCGCAGGTTTCGACTTCGGTCGACCCCACCGTGGTGTCGATGCCGCGGTCGCGCAGGATCCGGCCAAGGCTGATTGCGACATTGAGATTGGACTCGCCCCAGGAACGGATGATGACGGGAAGCTTGCGCCCGGCCTGCCGGTCGAGGATCGCGATCAGCCGTTTATGGGTATCCCACTGAACGGTGCCTTCGGCGGCAATCCATTCCGAGCAGCCTTGCCCGCAGGCGCCGGGCGCACCATGCGCGACATAAAAGATCATGGCGTCGGGCAACTGACCGATGCCGCCGATCGGCGGCCGCTGCGCCGTCTGCGCTGCGGCAAAGCCGGTGGCGACCAAAGTCATCAGCGCGCTGAAAATGATAGCGCGTACCGACCATATGCTCATGCTGGCAGTTCCCCCGGCAGATCCTTATGTGGCGATATTCTATTCTGAGTAGTGCTACAGTAGTGCTACACTATTGGGTCTCGGTGTTTCCGGCGGCTGCCGGGCCGCCTAGACCCCGATATTGTCGATCAGCCGGGTTTTTCCGATTTTAGCCGCGACCAGGATTCGCATCGGCCCGTCCTCGACCGAGGCGATCGGCGCCAGCGTCTCGGCGTGCCGGACCTCGAAATAATCCAGTGTAAAACCGGCGCCGACGATCAGCTCGGTGCCGCTGGCCATCGCGGCTTCGACGTCATCGCCGGCCCGCAGGCGTCCGGCGCTTTGCTTCATCGCGCGGTACAGCACGGGCGCGGCGCGGCGCTCCTCGGGCGACAGATAGACGTTGCGCGACGACATCGCGAGCCCATCGCGCTCGCGCACGGTTCGCGATCCCACCACCTTGACGCCGAGGTCGAGATCCCCGGCCATCCGCGTCACCACGCGCAATTGCTGGAAGTCCTTTTCGCCGAAGATCGCGAAATCCGGCCGGCACTGCGTAAACAATTTGCCGACCACGGTGGCGACGCCGCCGAAGAAATGCGGGCGGAAGCGATCCTCCAGGCCCGTGGTGGCCGGCCCCTCGGTCAGAATCCGGGTGGCGAAGCCGTCCGGATACATCGTCTTGACGTCGGGATTCCAGATCAGGTCGACACCCTCGGCCGCAAGTCTGGCGACATCGGCTTTCCAGGTGCGCGGGTATGAACCGAAATCCTCCGATGGCGCGAACTGGGTCGGGTTCACGAAGATCGACACGATCACCTTTTTGGCGCGGCGTTTGGCCAGCCGAACCAGCGACACATGGCCGTCATGGAGTGCTCCCATGGTCGGTACCAGCGCGATGGTGGCTTTTCGTGCACGAAGACCATCGAGGGCGCGACGTAACGCAGGGACCGTGCGGACGATCATGGGGCTTGGCGACATCGGGGCTCGATCTGTGAGGTCGGGAAGTCGGCGGCGTCTGACTTTGCGGCGGGGAAGCCGACCTTATCAAAGCCCAAGCTTTGATCAAATCAGATGCCTTGATCAAAGCAGCCTTGCCGCCAAGCAAGGCACCGCCCGAACGCGACAGGGCGGTGGTGCCGGTCGTGCGCCAAACCGTGTCGCTGATCACGGACGCGCGGCGCCATGTCTACGATTCATGATTAAGGCAGACGGTCAGCGATTTGAGGGCATCGTTGCGCATTTAACTTGACCGCGGTCGCGCGTAATTTGAAGATATCGAAAGGGGTTGCAGAATGTTGGTGCAGACTAGTCAAGGGCAGTCGGGCTCGGCTCATGTCGTTGTGCTGGGCAATGAGAAGGGTGGTTCGGGTAAATCCACCACCGCCCTGCATGTCGCCGTCGCCCTGATGAAAGCCGGCCAGCGCGTCGCCACCATCGATCTCGACTGCCGCCAGCAAAGCTTTACGCATTACATCGACAACCGGCGCGCCTGGGCGCGCCGCACCGGGCTTGATCTCGAGATTCCCGTGCATTGCTGCATCAAGCTCGGCGAAACCATGCAGATCGCCGACAACGAGTCGTCCGAATTCCAGCAATTCATGTCTGCCGTGAGCGCGGTCGAGCGGACGTTTGACTTTATCGTCATCGATACCCCGGGTTCCGACAGCTATCTGATGCGGCTGGCGCACTCGATGGCCGATACGCTGGTGACGCCGATCAACGACAGCTTCCTCGATTTCGACGTGCTCGGAACCGTCGACCCCGCGACTTATTCCGTGACCGGCGAGAGCCACTATGCGGAGATGGTGCGCGATACCAGGCGCAAGCGCCGCCAGGTCGACGGCGTCACCACCGACTGGATCGTCGTCCGCAACCGGTTGTCGATGCTGGGATCGCGCAACAAGCAGTTGGTCGCCGACGGCCTCAACGAATTGTCGTTCCGGCTCGGCTTCCGCTCGATCGATGGCTTTGCCGAACGCGTTGTGTACCGCGAATTCTTTCCGCGCGGGCTGACCGCGCTCGACGACCTCGACGAAGCCACGCTCGGCACCCGCCCGAGCATGGGCCATGTGACCGCACGCGAGGAAGTCACGAGCCTGCTGCGCCAGCTGAAGCTGCCGCTCGACGAGCGCGGTCGCCGCCGCGCGGCCAACCGCGCCGAATGGTTCAGCCAGGTCGACAAGCCGCTCGAGGTCCACGACATCCTGGGCGCCTGAGATCGCCCGTACGAGATGCTCCTGACCGGCTAATCCGCGCTTTTCTGGCGCCGGTCCCGATCGCACAGCCGCTTTCAACCGGTGGTTTTGTTCTCATTCTCTTCAGAACTGTGGAACGAATGGCGCTGATAGGCCGTTTTTACAGTGCCTTGTTTACCGGGTGTTTACCCAGGATTTGAACCGCTCCTTGAGGCGTGGTGTCCCAGATTGATGGGTATCTCGGATTGTGCACCTGCACAATAATCGGGTGCGCCGCACAACGATCAGGCGGCTAAGTCACAATATTTAGTCTTCACGTCACTTGGGCGTGAATTATATTAAGGTCACGTGCTGCCGGAGTCTCGACCTGAATTCGGACCGCTGAAGCCGTCCCGCCGAGGATAAAAATGAAACGTGGAATTGCCGTTCTGCTTTCGCTTTGCGCCGTTGTCGCGGTCGCCTATTTCACCGCGAGCAAGTGGGCGATCAGGCACGAGATGCTGACGTTCAATGATCCGGTGCGGGGCAACCGTTTGGTCGCTGTCGATCTGGCCGTGCGGCGTGACAAGGAATTGCAGGCGAATGCCGGCATGATCAAACTGCCGGTGGCGATCCTCAATCACGGCAACACCGTCAAATTCACCGAGTACTCTTTTCTGGCAAACCTGTTTGCCGCCCGTGGTTATATGGTGGTCAGTATTCAGCATGATCTGCCGACCGACGCCCCGATGGTGACGAAAGTCGGCGAACTCTATGTCGGCCGTCAGCCGCAATACGAGCGCGACATCGCCAACATCCGCTTTGCTATCGATGAAATGAAGCAGGTCCAGCCGAACGCGGACTATGACCATTTGACCATGGTGGGACACTCCATGGGCGCTGACGTCTCGCTCTACTTCGCCAAGATGTATCCCGATCAGATCAAGAAGGTGGTCACGCTCGACAATCTGCGTGTGCCGTTCATGACCGATGGCAGGTTCAAGATCCTCTCATTCCGCTCAAGCGACCCCGTCTTCAAGCCCGATCCCGGCGTCATTCCCGACGCCGAGATCTGCGAGAAGGCTGGCATCACCGTCGTTCGTACCGGTTTCCAGCACAACGACATGCGCGATACCGGGCCGGACGAGGCCAAGGCATCGATCCAGGACATGGTCGACAAATTCCTCGATGATGAAAGCCCGCTCAGGCCGGTCGACACCAAAGTGCCGCCATCGATGACGGATGCCGGACCGGTTACGCCCTACGCGCCGGTTGCCCAGAACTGACGCCGGGTCTGGCGCCTTCCGGCAAAATACCGCTCCGGGATCAGGCCGGGCCAGACGCGACGCATTGACCCCTCGGGGATCGCGGCCCACATAAGGCTTGCAGCCATTCGCGAGCCTTTATGTCCGCCGAACCGACCAAACCGAAATCAGCTGGCGAAATATCCGCGGGCCGTGAGGCCGAGGCCGGCAAAGCCGGTGCGTTGCCGGAGGCGAGGCCGTCCGCCTCGGAAGACATAGCCGCTTTCGTCGCCAAAGCCCGCGCGATGTCCCCGCATGCCGCCGGCGCCAGGGGCCGGCTGGTGTTTGCGCTCGACGCCACCATGAGCCGGCAGCCGACATGGGATATGGCCTGCGCGCTACAGGCCGATATGTTTCGCGAGGCGGCCGCGATCGGCAGTCTCGATATCCGCCTGGTCTACTATCGCGGCCTCAACGAGTGCCGCGCCACCGGCTGGATTTCCGACAGCGCGCAACTGGCGAAGCTGATGGGCAAGATCGATTGCCGCGGCGGCAACACCCAGATCGGCAAGGTGCTGTCGGAGGCGCGGCGCGAGGCGGTCGCCTCCGCGGTGCGCGCGGTGGTGTTCGTCGGCGACGCCATGGAGGAACGTGTCGACGAGCTCTGCGCCAAGGCGGGCGAACTCGGCCTGCTCAAGGTGCCGGTGTTCATGTTTCAGGAAGGCCATGACGGCGCAGCCGAGCAGGCGTTCCGGGAAATCGCGCGCCTGACCGGTGGCGCATGGTGCCGGTTCGATCCTGGCGCAGCCGCGCAATTGCGCGAGCTGTTGCGCGCTGCCGCGGCCTATGCCGCCGGTGGCCGCGCAGCGTTGCAGCAATTGTCGAAACCCGGAAGCGGTGCCGCCAAACTGCTCGGCCAGATGAAGTGATCCGAAGCAGGCTGTGGGCGTGGCTGGCCGGCCGGACGTCGCCGGGATTACGCCGTGGTGGCGGCTTTGGCGACGCCATTGAGCGCGACGGTCATATTAGCGACCACGGGCTGCGTCTCGGGGTCGATCCCGTGCCGCTGCGCCAGCCAGCCAGGATCGTTGTAGGAAAGCCATGTGTTGCGGGTGGCATCCTGCCAAACCAGCGCTTTCAGCGGCAGGTCCAGCCCGATGGTCTGGACTGAATTCATCAGCGGCGTGCCTGCCTTGGCGTTGCCAAAAATCAGGACCTCGGTCGGCCGCAGCGACAGCCCTGCCGCGGTCGCGCCCGCGGCGTGATCGATGCGGGCAAATACCGTCATGCCCTTTGCCTGCACCGCGGCCTCGAGCCTGTTCATCGTCTCTTTCGGTTCGAAACTGCTCTGGATCGTCGTCAAGCCCGGTGTCGTCACGTCGCGCTCCCTCGCTATCCGGTTGCGGTCGGACGGCAGCGTAATGAATTCACAAGACCCTCGCCAAGGAGATTTTGCACCAAGAAGATTTTGGCTTGATCGTCCTCGGGGCGGCAGGGATCGGCATGATTTTTACGGCTGAGCCCGTTATATTGAATTCATGGCCACTTTGATCGCCGGCGTTGTCGCCGTTATCCTGCTCTATTCACTGCTGCAGATGTTTCGCGCAGCCAATCCGGTCGTGCTGGCGCGCGCGATCAAGATCGGCGGCGGTGTGGTGGCGCTCGCGGTCGCGGCGTTTACCGGCATCAAGGGTGAACTCGCCGTCGCCATCCCGATCGGCATTTTCGGCGCGGGGCTGCTGGGCTGGTCGCCGTTCGGGACGTCGGGTTTCGCCAACATCGCCGGGATGTTCGGGGGCTCAAGCGGACAGCGCTCGTCGGGACAGCGGTCGCGGGTTCGCTCGCAGTTTCTCGATATGAGCCTCGATCACGACAGCGGCGAGCTTTCAGGCCAGATCGTGGCCGGGCCGAATGCCGGTCACTCGCTGGACGAGTTCGATCTGCCGCAGTTGACGGCGATGATTCCAGGTATGGACGCCGAAAGCGTGCCGCTACTCGAAAGCTATCTGGACCGCCGGTTTCCCGCCTGGCGTCAGGACGCGCAGGGCAATACGGCAGGGGGGCAGAGCCGCCCGGCGGCGAGCGGCAAAATGACGAACGAGGAGGCCTATCAGATCCTTGGCCTGCAGCCGGGCGCGGGGCGCGACGAGATCGGCCGGGCGCATCGCGCGCTCATGAAGAAACTGCATCCCGACCAAGGGGGGTCGACGTACCTCGCTGCCCGTGTAAACGAGGCCAAGGAGACTTTGATTCGTACGCATCACACTTAACTCCGGCAACGCTATCAAACGCCACGATTCCGCGAGTTGCTTCCTGCTTTATTCTCCGGTTGACGCCCGTTGCCGCCCGCCGTTGTCCGGCATGGTCGATCCCTTATTTGATCGTTTGTAGCGGCTAAATCTTGACGAGAGGTTTGCAAGGCGCGGATTGCGCGTCGGCAGTGACATGACGGCCACAGCAGTCGTCACGGCAGCGACATCCCGCGCGAACAGGCATGTGCGCTATCAGCGGGCCGCGGTTTGCGCGCAGCCGTTGGCGTTTCGCTCGAGGCTGCCGGTCGTGTGATCAGTTGCGAACGGTAATGCAGGAGATGTCGCTGTGCTTCAATGTCCGGCACACCGCTTCGGCCTGATCATGATCGAGGCCGGCGAAGCGGGCCCGGAACAGCTTGCGTTCGCCCTTGGCTACGACCGGTTCGGTGAACGGATCAGCCTTGTTGAGAAGGCCGTGGGCCTGATTGCGCGCGGCGTCGATACGCTGACGCGCTTCGCTTTCGCTTTCCAGCGCGCCGACCTGAATGATCCATCCCGTATGGGTGGCTTCGGATTTGATCGCGCCGTTTTGCTGAATGGTCTGCGGCTGGGAATGGGGAGCGGGGTCGGCGTAGGCCATCGCCTGGGTAGGGGAGGCGGACGGTACGCTCGATGCCGGCAATACGCCGAGCACGCCGTTTCCGGTGCCGTGGTTTGCCGGCTGCGGCGGCATGTCGGCCTTGCCGGAGATGTCGAGCTTGCTGGAATCGGGCTTGCCGGTCTCGGCCTTGGCCACGACCGCGCTTGATGTCTCCGGCACTTCCGGGCGCGCAGCTATCGAATTGGTGACGGGCGTGGCTGGCTGCGCTGAACCCGCCGAAGCCAGCTTGACCTGTCCGGCCTTGATCTGAACGGTCTTCACCTTGACGGGCTTCATCGGTTCGGAGGAACCCGGGATCGCCGCGATCGACTGGGATTGAATCACGCCACTGGTCAGCGGCGCGGGTTCGGACTTGGCTTCGGACTTGGACTCGAACCTGATATCGGATTTGGCCTGTGGCGGCGCAGCCGCGCTGGCGGCTGGCGCGACCGCTCGCAAGACCGGCGCGGCCGAATGCACCGGCGGCGGCGCGGCTGGCTCAACCGGTGCGGGCTGAACGGCGCCCTGAACCTGAACCATCGGTGCCGGCTGCGTCTCAGCTTCGGCTTCCGCGACATCGGCATTGGCATCGGCGGCATTGCGTTCGGTAATCGCGGCGACGGTCCGCCTGGTCGAGGCTTTTTCGAGATTTTCCGCGAGCAGGCTGCGCATGATGGCGTCGCGCGAACCGCCGCTGCGGCCTCCCATCACCACGCCGACCAGATGGCGATTGCCGCGGCGCATCGAGGTCACGAGATTGAAGCCGGAGGCGCGGGTATAGCCGGTCTTGATTCCGTCAACGCCCTCGACGGTGCCCAGCAGATGGTTGTGGTTGCTGATCGAATGGCCGTGATAGCTGAACTCGGTCGTCGAGAAGTAGCGGTAGTAGCGCGGAAAGCGGTCCTGGATGGCGCGGCCGAGGGTCGATTGATCGCGCGCCGACGTCACCTGATCGTCGTCGGGCAGACCGGACGCGTTGCGATACACCGTCCGGCTCATGCCGAGCGCGCGGGCTTTGCGGGTCATCAGCTTGGCGAAATCGTCTTCATCGCCGGCGAGGGCTTCCGCGATCACGACGGCCGCGTCGTTGGCGGAGCGCGTCACCAGTCCCTTGATGGCGTCTTCGACGCGGATGGTCTGGCCGGGGCGCAACCCGAGTTTGGTCGGCGCCTGCTCGGAGGCGTGTTCGGACACTTCCATTTCGGTGTCGAGCTTGATCTTGCCGGCGTCGAGGCGCTCGAACAGCAGATAAAGCGTCATGATCTTGGTCAGCGAGGCGGGATGGCGGCTTCCATCGGGATTGTTGGAAGACAGGGTCGCGCCGGAATTGCCGTCGACGATGATGGAGGAGAACGCCGGGCTGTAGCTTTCATGCGGCTCGCTGTAGTGACGCGCATAATGACGGTAATGCCGGTAGTGGCGCGCGTCGGCGGTATCGTTGGTGAAAGCGACCGCTGCGGTGACCGTGACGAACCCGAAAACGCATACCCGCAAACGCGAGGAAGCCAAGGTTGTGCGAAGCATGAACTTCCCCGTCCCAATTTCTGTCTTGATCACCGGTTCGTGAGGCCAAATTATGCCCGACGGCCGCTGATGTTTCACTGCTCAGGCACCAACTCGCGGCGCGTATTGCCGCCGGGCCGGCCGATCAGTCCGCTATTCTGGCTAAGACGCTGTCAACAAACAGTTTTCGGATGGCTGCCCGGATCCGAGCAAGCCAAGAATCAGGTTAGGTCCCCGGGGTTTCCAAAAGATTAAGGAAGGCTTGCGTAAGACCACGGGATTCGATGCTAATTATCATAAATTGGTGCGGCGCACAAAAATGTTGACTTTATTGTGCATTGCAGTATTTTGCTGGAGGTCAGGGGGCCGGGACCTCCCGGCAGATCAACGCGACATCAGTCTGGGAAAGGATTCCATTAATGGTCAAAATTGAAGACATTCAGCAGTACGGAAAAGAACATCTTGAGACCGTTGTTGCCTCCGCGACAACCCTTCAGACCGGCTTTCAGGCGATCGCCAGCGCTTATGGCGACTACACCAAGAAATCCTATGAGGACACCAAATCGTTCGTCGAGAAGCTGTCCGGCGTGAAGTCGCTGGAAAAGGCCGTCGAAATGCAGACCGAATACGCGAAGTCCGCCTATGAGACCTTCGTGGCCGAGTCGCAGAAGATCGCCGGGCTTTACAGCGATCTGGCCAAGCAGACCTTCAAGCCGCTGGAAGGCATGGTCGCCAAGTACACCCCTGCCGCTACCCACTAACGGGAACTCGGTTTTCCGAAATTCGAAAGCCCGGCGGTCACCCGCCGGGCTTTTTCTTGTCAGGAAGCCTGACATCCGCATCCACGTCCGGCGCCGGGTTCGCGGGATCGCAGGGGATAAAAACTTCGCGACTGGCAGCGCTTGTGAACGCTGTCGCATCCACTGGACATGACACCTGGCCTGAAAAATCGGGGCCATCGTCCCGTGGGTCGCGAATTGACCTGCGCCAGCCGTCGATATCTTTCAAAGGCCCGTAAACGCCCGGGGTAGGCTCGCTTTGTCAAACCCAACGGGATTGACTAACCTAGTGACATCGCCGGGCCGGGAATCGGGCCCGTCGCAAGCTGCATTTGACCAATATCTGCGCGCTTGCGGCGAACCGAGGCTAGACCCATATTCCTGCTATCGATCCAACTGATGGGTCAGGCCGGCCGGGAGCGGCGATCTGGAAGGGTGTCCGGAATTCTTCGATGCCTCCTCTCGGAGAGCATCATCCGGTCGCCGCCCAGTTTCCCGTGGGGATTTCGAACGCCTGTGCCATGCTGCAATTAACTTTCAAATCTGATCCGTCCGTGCCGCCCGCCGGCGCATCTGCTGCTCGAATGGGCAATGACGAGAGCCGCGCGGGTGGGACCGGCGGTCCTGCCACATCCGTCATCGCCAAGGTCAAACCGAAGACAAAACGGCCGAATCTCTATCGCGTGCTGATATTGAATGACGATTATACGCCGATGGAATTCGTCGTTCACGTTTTGGAGAAGTTCTTCCAGAAGGACGTCGAGGCCGCGACCAAGATCATGCTCCACGTCCACCATCACGGAATCGGGGAGTGTGGCGTGTTCACCTATGAAATCGCCGAGACCAAGGTAACGCAGGTGATGGATTTCGCGCGCAAGCACCAGCATCCCCTGCAATGTGTGATGGAAAAGAAGTGACGTCGCGCGCGCTCTGCCAGAATGGGAACGGGTTTAGCATTGACAGGCAATGGATGCCAGCTTCGCGCAGGCCAAGCTTCGGCGAGTCGCGGGAACCGGTCTTCCGCCATGATCGGATGTAACTATATATGACAAAGGTTGTTGTTGCCTGACCGGGCAACGACGATCATGATGGCGGGGGCCAACGAGGACGCGAATGCCGACTTTTTCCCAGAGCCTTGAACAATCCCTGCACCGAGCGCTGGCGATTGCAAACGAGCGTCACCACCAATATGCGACGCTTGAACACCTGCTGCTGTCGCTGATCGATGACAGCGATGCGGCCGCGGTCATGCGTGCCTGCAGCGTCGATCTCGACAAACTGCGCACCAGTCTGGTCAACTATCTCGAGACCGAGTTCGAAAACCTGGTGACGGACGGCGCCGACGACGCCAAGCCGACCGCGGGCTTTCAGCGCGTGATCCAGCGCGCGGTGATCCACGTCCAGTCATCCGGCCGGGAGGAGGTCACCGGCGCCAATGTGCTGATCGCGATCTTCGCCGAGCGCGAGAGCCACGCCGCCTATTTCCTGCAGGAACAGGACATGACCCGTTACGACGCGGTCAATTACATCAGCCATGGCATCGCCAAGCGGCCCGGAGTGTCGGAAGCGCGCCCGGTGCGCGGTGTCGACGAAGAGACCGAGACCAAAGGCAATGAGGATTCCAAGAAGAAGGGCGAGGCGCTCGATACTTACTGCGTGAACCTCAACAAGAAGGCGCGCGACGGCAAGATCGATCCGGTGATCGGACGCAATGCCGAAATCAACCGCGCCATCCAGGTTCTGTGCCGCCGGCAGAAGAACAACCCGCTGTTCGTCGGTGAAGCCGGCGTCGGCAAGACCGCGATCGCCGAGGGGCTCGCCAAGCGCATCGTCGACAGCGAAGTGCCGGAAGTGTTGGCGGCGGCCACGGTGTTCTCGCTGGATATGGGCACGCTGCTCGCGGGCACGCGCTATCGCGGCGATTTCGAGGAGCGGCTGAAGCAGGTGCTCAAGGAACTCGAGGCGCATCCGAACGCCATCCTGTTCATCGACGAAATCCACACCGTGATCGGGGCAGGGGCGACCTCCGGCGGCGCCATGGATGCGTCCAATCTGCTCAAGCCGGCGCTGGCATCGGGCACGATCCGCTGCATGGGCTCGACCACCTACAAGGAATATCGCCAGCATTTCGAGAAGGATCGCGCGCTGGTGCGCCGGTTCCAGAAGATCGATGTCAACGAGCCGACGGTGGAAGACGCGATTGCGATCCTCAAGGGTCTGAAGCCCTATTTCGAGGATTACCACCGGCTCAAATACACCAACGAGGCCATTGAGGCCGCGGTCCAGCTGTCGTCGCGCTACATCCACGACCGCAAACTGCCGGACAAGGCGATCGACGTCATCGACGAGTCGGGCGCGGCGCAGATGCTGGTGGCGGAGAACAAGCGCAAGAAGACCATCGGCATCAAGGAAATCGAAACCACCATCGCGACCATGGCGCGGATTCCGCCCAAAAGCGTGTCGAAGGACGATGCCGAGGTTTTGAAGCATCTCGAACAGACGCTCAAGCGCGTGGTGTTCGGCCAGGACAAGGCGATCGACGCGCTCGCGGCCTCGATCAAGCTGGCGCGCGCGGGCTTGCGCGAACCGGAGAAGCCGATCGGCTCGTATCTGTTCTCGGGCCCGACCGGTGTCGGCAAGACCGAGGTGGCCAAGCAGCTCGCCGCGTCGCTTGGCGTCGAACTGATCCGTTTTGACATGTCGGAATATATGGAGCGTCACACCGTGTCGCGGCTGATCGGCGCGCCTCCGGGCTATGTCGGCTTCGACCAGGGTGGCCTGCTTACCGATGGCGTCGATCAGCACCCCCACTGCGTGGTGTTGCTCGACGAAATCGAGAAGGCGCATCCGGACCTGTACAATGTGCTGCTGCAGATCATGGATCACGGCAGGCTGAC
>NZ_JBEKCZ010000012.1:0-44807 GCF_050014615.1 Bradyrhizobium sp.
TAGGCGACCGGTGTCGGCATCGGTGCTGCCGCATAGGCCGCCTGGGCCGGAGCGTAAGTACGCCGGGGGGGCGCGGCAAAACTGGCGCGAAGGGCGGCGATGGCGCCCCCGGAATTGGATGATGGCGCGACGGCGGCCGCGGGGGCTGGATAGGAAGCAGGCCCGCCATAAGCCATGGTATCGAGGTCGCTTTGCGGCTGCGCGGTTGCGACCGGAGAGGTCGTGTGCATGCAGCCCGACAGCGCGAGCGCGGCGAGCAGACAGGCTATTACGGCGCGCACGCCTCGCATCGGACAATCCACGGCCAATTGTTGATTCCGATTAAGGACTTTCATGGTTAACAAAGCATGACCGCAGTCGACTGAACCGGTTGCCGGCGCCAGCAAATCGGCTGAATTAACCCAGCGGCAACCTTAATGGAGTGTAATCGCCGGGATTAGATAGAGTCGTGGCGTCCGCGGGAGTGTGCGATGCGTTTAGCGTTCTGGCGAGCAGGCAGGTCGTTCATTGAGAGGGCCATCGCAAAGCCTGCACCCGCGGTTTATAAGCCGGCCGCGGCGTCCGAATCCGGCGATCTGGATTTGCGCGTTTTGGGCCAGGCGCTCGTGCGCAACAGACGCTGGATCATCATTCCGACGCTGCTTGCAGCGGTGCTCTCGATCGCCGCCGTCAATCTTGTTACCCCGCGCTACAAATCCGAAGCGCGCATTCTGGTCGACGGACGTGAAAACGTCTTCCTGCGGCCGAATGGCGAACGCAACGAGGAGCGTAACGCGCTCGATCCCGAGGCGGTGACCAGCCAGGTCCAGCTCTTGCTATCGCGCGATCTCGCCCGCGAAATCATCAAGAAGAACAAACTGGCGGAGCGGCCGGAATTCGATCCGGTGCTGCAGGGCTTTTCGCCGCTGAGATCGCTGCTGGCACTGTTCGGGATTGGCCGAGATCCGTTCTCGCTGACGCCGGAAGAGCGGGTGCTCGATGCGTATTACGACCGGTTCACGGCCTATGCGGTCGACAAATCGCGCGTCATCGTGATCGAATTCCAGTCGCGTGATCCCGAACTGGCGGCGCGTGTCGCTAATTCGATCGCCGAAGGCTATCTGGTGCTGCAGCAGGGCGCGCGGCAGGACCAGGCCAAATCCGCCGGCCAATGGTTGTCGGGCGAAATCGAAAATCTGCGCAAGAAGGTTGCGGACGCGGAATCCCGCGTCGAGGATTTTCGCTCGAAATCGAGCCTTTTCGTCGGCACCAACAATACCACGCTCTCCAACCAGCAGATGGGTGAGCTGAACACGCAATTGAACAACGCACGGGCGCTGAAGTCCGACGCCGAATCGAAAGCGCGGCTGATCCGCGAAATGCTTCAGAGCGGCAAACCGATCGAGGCGTCCGAGGTTCTCAATTCCGAATTGACCCGCCGGCTGTCCGAACAGCGGGTGACGCTGCGTGCGCAATTGGCCGAGCAGTCATCGACGCTGCTTGACGGTCATCCGCGCATCAAGGAGCTGAAGGCGCAGCTTGCCGATCTCGACCGGCAGCTGCGGGAGGAAGCGAGCAAGATCTCGCGTTCGCTGGACAATGATGCGCGCATCGCCGGTGGCAGGGTCGAGGGCCTGAGCGCAAGTCTTGAACAGCTGAAGAAGCAGGCGACCTCGACCAACGGTCAGGACGTCCAGCTTCGGGCGCTCGAGCGCGAAGCCAAGGCGCAGCGCGACCTCCTGGAATCCTATCTCGCGAAATATCGCGAGGCCAATACCCGCGAGAATATCGAGGCCGCGCCGGCGGATGGCCGGATCATCTCCCGTGCCAGCGTTTCCAACACGCCGGCCTATCCGAAGAAGCTGCCGATCGTGCTGATCGCGACGCTGGCGACCCTGATGCTCAGCGCCGGCGCCATCGTCACCGGCGAATTGTTGCGCATGACCGCGCCGCGCGCGGTGGCTGTGTTCGCGTCCTCGCCGGCAACGGCTCGCATGCCATTGCCCACGGCGAGTTTCAGCGCGGCTCGCCCGGACCTCGTGAGCGGGCTCACCGAAATCGAACGCCTCGCCGACGGTTTGCGCAGCGCCGGGGCGGCGGCGCGCAAGATCACCATCCTCGGTACCGCCTCGAGCGAAAGCATTACACTGACGGCGCTGACGATCGCGCGGCTGATCGCGCGCAGCGCAAAGGTCGTGGTGGTCGATTTGGCGGCGGCGTCGCCGACAATCCCGGCGGTATCGGCCGATCCGAAAGCGCCTGGGCTTGCGGAATTGATGCTGGGCGAAGCTTCCTTTTCGCAAATCATCACCAAGGACCGGCTGTCGCGGGTTCATCTTGTGAGCGCGGGGCGTCCGGGCTCGGACCGCGCGTTGCTACAATCGCCGCGGCTCACGCTGGCGATCGACGCGCTGCTGCGGGTCTATGACCATGTATTGCTGGATGCCGGCAGCGCCTCCGATCTGCCCGCCGAGCTATTGACGGCGCAGGCCCGTGCCGTGGTGGTGCCCGACCTATCGATGGCCGCCGATGCCCGTGCCCTGATGTGCGATCAGCTCAGGGCGGCAGGTTTCAGCGACGTCACGATGCTGAGCAAGCCATCCCTGTCGTCTGATGCCATCGATTATAATCCGCGGGTCGTCGCGGCCTGAACGCCGCAGCCCTTCACCCTCGGACCCGGTCCAGCGGCATACTTTGGACGACTTACTCCGGACGGCATGCGTGGCGGGATGAGCCTCAGCGCAGCGCGCTTCGCAGCTTTTGCGCCATATGAAACAGCGCCGGTGTGTGCTTCACCAGATATTTGGCGCGGTTGACGCCTGACATTGCCGCAGCCGCGACTGTGCCGCGCAGATTGAGCGGGATGAAGCTGTCGAAAATCGGTTCGTTGGCTTTGCAAAACAGTCTCTTGTAGCTGTCCGATCCGATTCCGAGGTCGAGCGCTCGATATCCGCGTTCGGCGTAATGGTCGACGATGTTGCGCACCAGGATCAGCCCGGGGCTGTAACGCGAATTCTCAGACATCGTGTAGGTATTGAACATCATCGAAAAGCGGTAACCGTCGGCGACGCCGGCAAAGATCGCGATGATCTCGTCGTCGCATTCAAGGGCATGAATATCGATGACGTGACCGCCGCCGGCCAGCGGCATCATGCAGACGCCGCGGATAAAGTCCTCGACGCCGGGGTCGGCGAATACGTTGGGCAGTTTTTGCTCGGCCATCCGCAGCGGCTTGATGCGGAAGAACGCATCGAGCAGCCGTCCGATCTCGGCGTCGGTGGCGGCGACGCGATAGCGATAGCCCGGCAGTGTCTTCAGCTTGCGTTCCTTGCCCTTGAGCCGGCGGCGAAACGAACTGCTGATCTGCGCCGTGGGCGGCGCATCCGGTGCAATCGTCATCAGCGGACAGTCGTTGGCTGAGGCTTGGTTTCGCAGCAGCGCCATCGGGTTTGGCAAATCCTGCCAGGACAGGGGTTGCTGGCTGAACGCCAGGACGTCGGCCTCGGACCGTGCGCGTATCGCCGAGATCAGCGCGTCGAGATCGGCGCGGGTCGCGTGCGCGGCAAAATCCCGGTCCCACAGCGCCATGTTGAAGGTGGCATGCTTGCCGCCCATGAAACAGGCGATGCGAACGCCGTGCTCTTGCCGGAGCGCGAGCGGAAGCAGCAGCAGCGGCCGACGTTCGATGTCATAGGCGATGACGATGAAAGGCCGAAGGTTCTCGCGCTCCCCCACCAGCCGTTGCCAGGGGCCGAGGAAATCGAACCGCTGATACGGCGTGGAGAAGTGCTGCTGATCTTCCAGGCGGCGCCAGATCGTCTCGGCCTGATTGAGATCGCCGAGAATATCGACGCTGGCGATGCGGCTTGCCTTCGACCACGCTGGCGCTTCCGCTGTCCGGCTCTCGATCGCGGCAGCCATGGTCATTGTGAAACCCGTCTACAAGGAAATATTTACATTTCTCAGCTTGGGCCGACCTTTGCAAAGAAATGTCAACAAAGAGTAATGACAATGCGGCCGTGGCGGGACGGAAATCCAGGGATTTGAGGGGCGGGACGTTGCCATCCGACAACAGATTTCTGACCAGCCTGAAGCTGGAACTCGCCTATTTCAGCGGCCTGCCGTTGCTCAGGGGACGACGAGCCGGCGGCGCCGGCGTGATCATGCGTTTTGAGCGGGTGCGCCCGCGCCGCGGCGTGCGCTTTCAGCCGCTCAAATCCCGGGAAATCACGCCCGGATTTCTCGATCGAGCGATCCGGGCGTTGAAGCGATGGAAGTACGATATCGTTTCAATGGACGAGGCTTGCCAGAGGTCGGTCAGGCTGGCCTCGCCAAGACGGTTTGCCTGTCTGACCTTCGATGGCGGCTACAAGGATCTGATGGAGGCGGCCTATCCGGTATTGTCGCAGCATGGCGTTCCCTTCACCGTTTACGTGCCGACCGCGTTCCCGGACGGGCTTGGCGAGGCCTGGTGGCTGGCGCTCGAGGCGGTGATTGCGCGCGAGATTCGTCTCAGCCTGGTGATGGATCGCAAGGAGCGGCACTTCAATATCGCAAGCACGTCCGAAAAATACCAGCTCTACGATTTTCTTTCGGGGTGGATGCGCACGCTGGCGCCGCCGGATCTTTCTTCCGCCATCAGGGATATCTGCACGCGATACTCGGTCGACCTCGCAGCAGTGTCGCGCGAGGCATCGCTGGACTGGAGCGATCTGGCAAAGCTTGCGGCCGATCCGCTGGTGACAATCGGAAGCACCACGGTGAACTATCCCGTGCTGTCGAACCTGAAGGACGCGGCAGCATTGCGCGAGATGACGATGGGGAGGGCGGTCGCGCACGCCGCGTTTCACCGCGACGTCAGGCATTTCGCCTATCCGTTCGGCGATCGCGCATCGTGGCGCCGGCAGCATGCTGCGATGGCGCAAGAGGCCGGATTCGCCAGCGCGGCGTCGGCGATACCAGGCGTCGTCGAGACCGAGGGGCGGACCAACCTGTACGCGCTTCCGCGTATCGCCTGGGACGGACGTCAGCGTTCGCTGCGCGCCATGCGCGTGATTCTTTCAGGCATCACATTCCCTTCGGCCAAACCCACGCGCAGTGCGGGATTCTAGCAGCTGCGGATTTCAGGCGTCAGGCCGCGCCATCCAGCTGATGATCGGCATCGCCGGCAGCACCCATCCGATCCCGGCCACGACATAGAAAATCGCCTGCAGCAGTCCCGAACTCGCCAGCCACGGCGTCTGCGCCACCGTCATTCCCATCAGCGACCAAACCACGACCAGTACCAGGAGGGCGATGGTTCCGAAGAATTTGCGGGTGCGTATGGTCATGACGGAAATGTGCGGCTCGCTGTCAGGGCGCGCCTTGCGCGCCGGAAGGGGCGGACTATAAGGTGCGCGCAAATTCATTCAAGCGCAGCGTCGATGGCCGGCTTTTCCGCATCTCAAGTTCCGCACGTCCGCACCATCCGCTGGTGGTTGATCTCGATCGCCGCGCTGATCGCGATCATGGTGCTGGTCGGCGGCGCCACGCGCCTGACCGAATCCGGGCTTTCGATCGTCGAATGGAAGCCGGTCACCGGCGCGCTGCCGCCACTCAATCAGGAACAATGGACGCAAGCCTTCGACGCCTACAAGACCATTCCGCAATATCGTGAACTCAATGCCGGCATGGATCTCGCCGAATTCAAGACGATCTTCTGGTGGGAATGGAGCCATCGGCTGCTTGGACGCGTGATCGGGGTGGCCTATCTGCTGCCGTTTCTCTGGTTCCTGTGGCGCGGGGCTCTGGGCGCCGATCTGAGGCGGCGGTTGTGGCTGATCTTCGGTCTCGGCGCGCTGCAGGGCGTGGTCGGCTGGTGGATGGTGGCGTCGGGGCTTTCGCAACGCGTCGAGGTCTCGCATTATCGCCTGGCCACGCATCTGGTGCTGGCACTGCTGATTTTCGCGGGCATTGTCTGGACGCTGCGCCGGCTGGTGGACCAGCCGTCATTAACTGGTTCGGCGGCCGTTCCAGCGCGGCTGAAAATCACCGGCGTGGCTCTGCTGGTGCTGACATTCGTGCAGCTTTATCTGGGCGCGCTGGTCGCGGGCCTGCGCGCGGGCAAGATCTACAACACCTGGCCGGATATCGACGGCGGATTGATCCCATCGGCGGCACGACTGTTCTTCGAGACGCCGTGGTGGCGCAATCTGTTCGACAACACCCTTACCGTTCAGTTCGAGCATCGCATGGTCGCCTATACGCTGTTGGTGCTGGCGGTCCTGCATGCTCTCGATGCGGTTCGCTCGCGCGCGGGCAAAGCGGCGATCAACGGCGCGGTGTGGCTGGCGGCGGCAGTGGCGCTGCAGGCGACGCTGGGAATTTTTACGCTGCTCAACCAGGTTCCGACGGCGCTCGGTTTGGCGCATCAGGCCGTTGCGATCGTGGTTCTGACGGCAGCGGTGATCCAGGCTGAACGGCTGGCTGCGCGGCAGCCGGAGCCGGCGTCGCAAAAGCTCGTGCTGCCGGTCACGCAGATCGGCTGAATTGAACTATTCTAATTTTCTTCGCAATTCAGGAAACGCCTTGTTTGCAGGGCTTTGTTTACGTCGCACGTCCGTTACCGGGGTTGTGCGTCGTGTCGTCGCTTTACATCAAGCGTTTGGGCGATAAAACGAGCCAAACACAGGTTCGCTCATGTCGTCTGCATTCATTCAGGCCGCCGTCATCCTGCTCCGCGAGGGGCTCGAAGCCATGCTGGTGATCGCCGCACTCGCCGGTTATCTGACCAAGGCGGGTGCCGGTCACCGCATCCAGGCGCTTTATGGCGGAGCGCTGGCCGCGGTCGGCGCCAGCATCATCGCGGCCTGGCTGTTTGCGGTGCTGAATTCGGGCGAGCATAGCGACGTTTTCGAAGGCATTATCATTCTCGTCGCGGCAAGCCTGATGCTTTATGTCAGCGGCTGGCTGATGGTGAAACAGGATCCGCGCGGCTGGCAGGACTATCTGGCGCAAAAGGCCAATAACGCGCTGGCGCAGGATACCGTCTGGGCGGTTGGCGCACTTGCCTTTCTCGCGGTGTTTCGCGAGGGCGCCGAAACCGTGCTGTTCATCAACGCGCTGGCCACAACCGAGGGCGGCTGGAGCGCCGGCCTGTTCGCAGGGCTCGGTGCCGCGAGCGTCGGTCTCGTGGTGCTGTTCTATTTCATCAACCTGATCGCGCAGAAGATCCCGTTGCGGCCGCTGTTCATCATCACCTCGGCATTTCTGTTTGCGATGGCGATCAAGTTTATCGGTGAGGCGGTGCAGGAATTCCAGGAACAGTCGATGCTGCCGTTCACCGAGGTGAAAGGCGCGGCATGGCTCGACGTCATCGGATTGAATCCGACGGTGGAGGCCTTGTCGGCGCAGTTGCTCGTGATCGTGTTTGCGCTTGCGACCTATTCGGTGGTCCAGCGCAATGCCCGGCTGGCGCGCGAGGAAAAGGCCGCGATGCCCACGGCGAAGCCGTAAGCCGCCAAGGTCTGATTCAACAAAGTTGAATCAGACCTTGGCTTCTCCTTTATTTGAGCATGATCTCTTCGGAAAATTGGTTCCCACTTTTCCGAATCATGCTCTAGCAATAGCCGTAAACGCCGCAGGCGTAGGGCAGCCGGTCCCGGTAGTCGACATAGGGACCGCCGTAATAGGGACCCTGATAATCATAGGAATGGGTCGATCCGTAATAGCCCGGCAGTGTCGCCTTGCCTTGCAAGAACGGTGTGCGGACCAAAGGCGGAATGGTCGGGAGCGCCGGCGTAAACAGCACGTCGGGGTCGCGTTGGGCCTGAGGCGGAGCGCCATAGGAAGGCCCCGTTCTCGAGTGCCGTGGGGGCATGTCGGCGCCCAATGCCACGCCGGCCATCGCCATCGTCAACAGTAATAGCGTCATGCCGCGCAGCATCGCAGGTTCCCGGGTTTCGCCGGGCAGCATATCTGATTCTGGAGCCGGACCGGTTCTGATCGAATCAGATCCACCAGCCACCGGGTCGGCGCAATGCGCCGCCCGGTGACAGGCTCCGGCACGTGAAGCAGTATGCCGGAGCGCTGGAGCTCAAACCGCGAAGTCGCGGCGTACTGGATACTCGCATTTGCGGGGTTGACGGCCTGCCCTGGGGCGATGCCTTGCGCGCCGGTTACGCGCTCAGCGCCTGCTCCAGATCCGCAATCAGGTCCTCCTTGTCTTCGATGCCGATCGACAGCCGCACCACGTCCGGGGCGGCTCCCGACTTGATCTTCGCGGCGTCGTCGAGCTGGCTGTGGGTGGTCGATGCCGGGTGGATCACCAGCGAGCGGGTGTCTCCGACGTTGGCGAGATGCGAGAACAGCTTCAGGTTCGACACCAGGCTGACGCCGGCCTCGTAGCCGCCCTTGAGGCTGAAGGTGAACACCGCGCCGGCGCCCTTCGGGGCATATTTGCGCGCGAGGTTGTTGTATTTGTCGCCCAACAGTCCGGCGTAATTGACCGAGGCGACCGCCGGATGCGCCGACAGCCATTCCGCAATCGCCTTGGCGTTCTCGCAATGCTTTTGCATGCGCAGCGGCAGCGTCTCGATGCCCGTGAGAATGAGAAACGCGTTGAACGGCGAGATCGCGGGACCGAGGTCACGCAGGCCAAGCACGCGGCAGGCGATTGCAAAGGCGAAGTTGCCGAAGGTCTCCTGAATCTTGATGCCGTGATATTCGGGCCGCGGCTCGCTCAGCATCGGATATTTGTTGTCCTTCGACCAGTCGAAGGTGCCGGCATCGACGATGATGCCGCCGAGCGAATTGCCGTGACCGCCCAGAAACTTCGTCAGCGAATGCACGACAATATCGGCGCCGTGGTCGATCGGGCGGATCAGATAGGGCGTCGCCAGCGTGTTGTCGACGATCAGGGGAACGCCGGCCTTGCGGGCGACGGCCGCGATCGCCTCGATGTCGGTAACGCTGCCGCCGGGGTTGGCGATCGATTCGATGAAGATCGCCTTGGTGTGCGGCGTGACCGCGCGCTCGAAGCTGGCGATGTCATCGGGGTCGGCCCACACCACGTTCCAGCCGAAACTCTTGAAGGCGTGGGTGAACTGATTGATCGAGCCACCATAGAGCTTGCGCGCCGCGATGAATTCGTCACCGGGCTTGAGCAGCATCTGAAACACCACGACCTGCGCGGCGTGACCCGACGCCGTTGCCAGCGCGGCGGTGCCGCCCTCGAGTGCCGCGACACGTTCTTCCAGCACCGCCTGCGTCGGGTTCCCGATCCGGGTGTAGATGTTTCCGAACGCCTGCAGCCCAAACAGCGATGCCGCATGGTCGGCGTCATTGAATACAAATGACGTGGTTTGATAGATCGGCGTCGCGCGCGCGCCGGTGGTGGGATCGGGTTGCGCGCCGGCATGCACCGCGAGGGTTGAAAATCCCGGAAGGCGATCGGTCATTGTTGGCGCTCCTTGTGCTGTGAAATCTGATGGCCGCGGCGTTCGCCGTCAAGCCGGCATGATACTTCATGGGTTGTTCGCAATAGTCGTGCTTTGTCGTGGCGCGCTTGTGAAACAATCGTTTCGCATTTGCGTCACGAAGGGTCGTTCTTGTTTTTCGCGGCGCGGTCGGACGCGGCGGTTTCGCCGCCGCCGACGCTCATGCGGTTCAGGGAAAGCCGCATGCCCTGGGTCGGCATCGGCGCGCGCTTCGAACTCAGCGTCCGCGAATTGACACCCATCCACGAGATTTCCGAGGACAGCCGGCCATATTCGATTTTCGGGCAGCGGTTCATGACGACCTTGATGCCGGCGGCTTCGGCCTTTGCGGCCGCGGCATCGTCGCGCGCACCAAGCTGCATCCAGATCACTTTCGGCAGCGGCGTCATTTGCAGCGCTTCATCGACCACCGGCATGATGTGGCTCGAATTCCGGAAGATGTCGATCATATCGACGGGACGGCCGATCTCGCGCAGCGAAGCGACAAAGGGCTTATCGAGCAGGCTTTTGCCGACATGGCCGGGATTGACCGGGATCATGTCGTAGCCGCGCTGCGCCAGATATTTGAAGGCGAAGTAACTCGGCCGCACATTGACCGGCGACGCCCCGACCATCGCGATGGATTTCACGCCGTTGAGAATCGATCGGATGTAACTGTCGTCGTAGGCGTCATGGTTCATTGCGAATTTACTTGTCCTGCCATTTCGGCTCGCGTTTCTCGATGAAGGCGCCGATGCCTTCCTCGGCGTCGCGGGCCATCATGTTTTCGGCCATCACCTCTGCCGCATAGCGATAGGCGTCCGCAAGGCTCATTTCGGCCTGGCGGTAGAATGCGGCCTTGCCGAGCTTGATGGTGTAGGCGGATTTGAGCGCGACCTTTTGCGCCAGCGCGATGGCGGCATTCCGCTCGGTGCCGGCGGCGACGACGCGATTGACGAGGCCGATATCCCGCGCCGTCGTAGCCCGGACCGGTTCGCCGGTGAGCAGCATTTCCATCGCCTGCTTGCGCGGAACGTTGCGCGACAGCGCCACCATCGGCGTCGAACAGAACAGCCCAATGTCGACGCCGGGCGTGGCGAAGGTTGCGGCCTCCGATGCGACGGCAAGATCGCAGCTTGCCACCAGCTGGCAACCGGCCGCGGTGGCGATGCCCTGGACGGCCGCAACCACCGGCTTCGGCAATTGCACGATGGCCTGCATCATCGCGCTGCAGGCCGTCATGATGTGGGCGAAATAAGCGCGCCCGCGATCGGGGTCGGCGCGGCGGGCGGTCAGTTCTTTCATGTCGTGGCCGGCGGAGAAGGCCGGGCCGTTGGCGGCGATCACCACCGCGCGGACCTTGGCATCATCGTGAATATCCCTCAGCGCCGCGTGCAGTTCGGCGATCATGGCTTCCGACAGGCTGTTGCGGGCTTCGGGGCGATTGAGCGTGAGCACCACGATGGAGCCGACGGTCTCGCGCAGGAGAACCGGGGTGTGTGGCGCGGCGGCGCGGGCGGTCTGGCTCGTCATCGAAATATCCACGAAATATCCGCTTGGGCAGATATGACAGCTTAATGTAACAAGCGGGGCGAGGCGAGGGCGGGCGAAGCGACATGGCAATGGCGAAAATGAGCGTGGCTGAGCTGGAGAGGTTTCTCCAGCTCGAGTTCCCCCAGGCCTTCAGCGGCGGCGATATATCGATCGAAAGCGCTGACGGTGCTTCCTGCCTGCTGCGTCAGCGCTACGGCGATCAGATGCTGCGTCCGGGCGGCACGGTGTCGGGACCGACGCTGATGGCGCTGGCGGATTTCGCCATGTATGTGGTGCTGCTGTCGGCGATCGGCCCGATTGGTCTTGCGGTCACGACCAATCTCAACATCAATTTCCTGCGCAAGGGCCAGCCCGGGCAGGATATCCTGGCGGCAGCGAAGCTTTTGAAGTTGGGCAAGCGGCTCGCGGTCGGCGAGGTCAATCTGCTGTCGGGTACGGCGCCCGATCCGATCGCCCATGTGACGGCGACCTATTCCATTCCAAATGCTTAGTGTTTTTTACGGTATTATCGCACCATATTTATAAGTATTTGTTTTTACTAAGATATTTATCTTGATTGGGCATTGACGCGAACGCCGGACCTATCTAGAAAGCGCGGCAGTTCGGCGCTGATGCGTCCGATATCCCCCTTTCACGGATTTCCTCACATGAAAACGTTTTCGGCAAAGCCAGCCGAGGTGACGAAGAAGTGGGTGCTGATCGACGCCAAAGGCTTGGTGGTCGGCCGGCTCGCCTCTTTGGTCGCGATGCGCCTTCGCGGCAAACACCTCCCGACCTACACGCCCCATGTCGATTGCGGCGACCATGTCATCATCATCAACGCGGCCCATATCGTGCTCACGGGGCGCAAGCGTGACAACAAGGTCTATTACAACCACACCGGTTTCATCGGCGGCATCAAGGAACGTACGGCCAAGTCGATCCTCGAGGGTCGGTTTCCCGAGCGCGTGGTCGAGAAGGCCATCGAGCGCATGATCCCGCGCGGGCCGCTGGGCCGTGTGCAACTCGGTAATTTACGCGTTTACCCCGGGCCGGAGCATCCGCATGAAGCCCAGCAACCCGAAACGGTGGACGTTGCTTCGATGAATCGCAAGAACATGAGGGCCGCATAAGATGTCCGATACCATGCAGTCGCTCGATCAGTTGTCGTCGCTGAAGCCGGCCGCGCCGGAAGCGCCGAAATACGTCAAGAAGGTCGACAAATACGGCCGTGCCTATGCCACCGGCAAGCGCAAGGACGCGGTGGCCCGTGTCTGGATCAAGCCCGGTGCCGGCAAGGTCACCGTCAATACCCGTGAGGTCGAAGTCTATTTCGCGCGTCCGGTGTTGCGGATGATGATCCAGCAGCCGCTGATCGCCGCCGCGCGTGCGGGCCAGTACGACGTGATCTGCACCGTGGCTGGCGGCGGTCTGTCGGGCCAGGCGGGTGCGGTGCGTCACGGCATCTCGAAGGCGCTGACCTATTTCGAGCCGGACCTGCGCGGCGTTCTGAAAAAGGGCGGCTTCCTCACACGCGACTCCCGCGTGGTCGAACGCAAGAAGTACGGTCGCGCCAAGGCGCGCAAGTCGTTCCAGTTCTCGAAGCGCTAAGTGCTTCGTTAGAATTATCGCGAAAGCGAAACATCCAGAAGGCGCCCGGTTCCGGGCGCCTTTTTTATTGAGCAATTGCCGACGAGTTGATGCAGTTTTTCCTGAAAACTTGCGTATCGCCGCAAACGGATTGCCAACGCGGCAGTCATAGCGTCACGAAGAAGTGACGGCGTGTGCTGCAATTTCAGCCGCGACGGGAATGCTGCATCACAATCACAGGGTGGCCCATGTCGCTTGATACTTCCACGCTTTATCTCGTTGCCACAATGGTCGCGGCAATGCTCGGAGCCATGCTGCTGCTGTTCGGACGGCAGGAGAATATCCCGGCGTTGAAATGGTGGGGGACCGCCTATCTGCTCGGCGCCGCGTCGGTGGCGCTGTGGACAATGGCCGGTCCGGTGCTCGGCGACATGCTGTCGCTGGCGTTGAACGCTGTCGGTTTCGTGGCCTGCGGCATGGTCTGGAACGCATCGCGGGTGTTCCACGGCCGCAAGCCCAATCTGCCGGGGCTGCCGCTCGGCGCATTGGTCTGGATTGCCGCCGTCGTGACGCTGGCGCCTGAAGCTGCGTCACTGCGCATGACGATCGGCGCCGGCATTGTTGCGGTTTATGCCGCGCTGACGGCCAGCGAATTGTGGTCCGAGCGCCGCAGGACGCTGCAAAGGCGCTGGCCCGCGATCGCGGTCCCGGTGCTGCACGGATTCGTGCTGATGCTGCCGATCCTGCTCGGTGATTTCCTGCATCGCCAGAATCATTCGTTTGGCACCAGCGTCTGGGTTACGGTATTCGCGATCGAACTCGTGCTTTATGCGGTCGGCACCGTGTTCGTCATCTTCATGCTGGTGTCGGAGCGCACGGTGACCGCGCACAAGACGGCGGCGTCGATGGACCCCTTGACCGGCATGTTCAATCGCCGTGGCTTCGCGGAGGCGACGTCGCGGGTGATCGAGCGCGAAGCTAAAGCTGGCCGGCCGGTGACGGTGCTGATCTTCGATATCGACCATTTCAAGTCGATCAATGATCGCTTCGGTCATCCGGCGGGCGACGAGATCCTCAAATTATTCTCCGCCATCGTGGTCAACTCGTTGCGGATCACAGATCTCTCCGGGCGTATCGGCGGCGAGGAGTTCGCCGCGTTGCTGCCCTGTTCGCTGGAAGAAGGCGTGCTCGCCGCCGAGCGGGTGCGGGAAGCCTTCGAGAGCTCGGGAATTGTGGACGAGAGCGGGCCGGTCGATACCACCGTCAGCATCGGGGTCGCCGGTGGGCCGGCGGGCACCGAGCTTGAGGTGCTGCTGGCGGCGGCCGATACCGCGCTCTATCAGGCCAAACGCGGCGGCCGTAATCGTGTCGAGGCGGCCGAGGAACTGCCGCTATCGCTGGAAAATTGGCGGCGGAAGACCGCGGGGGCCCTGCGTCCATCGCCGCAGCAGTCGGATGTGGCGAGCCTCGCATAGCTACGGTGGACGGCGGCGGTAACCTGCCGTTTACCATTCGATCCATATTATCTGTAGTCATGAACACGCCACACCGCCACCGGCCCAACGCCGCCCTGACCTCGCTCGAAGCGGCGGCTACGCTGGCGCGCGGTGGTTTTGCCTGCATGTTCTCGACCGCCGACGAATATGAGACCGCGCTGATCACACAGCGTCGTGCGCAAGGCCGCTACGATCAGCTACCGAGCCGCTGGCCCGCAGTCTTGTTTGTCGGCTGTGCGCTGATGGTCGCCGGTACCGTGCTGCTTTTGAACTGAGTTCCTCGGGAGCAGGGGACGTCAAGGCGCCGCAAGGCGCCTTTTTCTTTGCTAGCGTCATCTTCCGAAATCGAGGCGGCCGGCTTTTGCTATTCAACCGATTGAGCTAGAGACGTGCATCACAACCAGAGGCCGCCTCCAGATGATCACTG
Organism: Bradyrhizobium sp.; assembly: GCF_050014615.1. GTDB lineage: Bacteria > Pseudomonadota > Alphaproteobacteria > Rhizobiales > Xanthobacteraceae > Bradyrhizobium. Next base: position 14,481 of record NZ_JBEKCZ010000012.1, read on the forward strand.
AAATCGCACAAATCGACGTCAAGCCGGGCACCGAGAAGGACTTTGAAGCCGCGGTCACCAAGGCGCGCCCGCTATTCCTGCGCGCCAAGGGGGGCCTGGGAATTGAACTGCACAGGTCGATCGAGAAGCCGTCGCGTTACCGGCTGATGGCGAAATGGGCGACGGTGGAAAACCACACCGTCGATTTCAGGGGCTCCGAAGACTTCGCGGCCTGGCGGGCGCTGGTCGGGCAGTATTTTGCGGCACCCCCCGAGGTCGAACACACCGAGACGGTATTGTCCTGAGCCTCAACGGTCGGGCGGCGACGGCGTCAAGCCGCCACCGCGCCGGTTGCCGCTTCATCGGCCTTGAAATGATCTATCAGGACTTTGACGATCGCCATTAACGGCAAAGCGAGCGATATTCCCCAGATCCCGAACACGACACCGAGCAGGATCTGGAAGCCGAACAGCGTGGCCGGCGGAATGTCGAGCGCCTGACGCTGGATGATCGGCGTCAGAACGTAGCTTTCCAGCGCGTGAACGCCCAGGAAAAGCGCGAACGCGCTGGCGGCGGCGACCCAGCCGGAGGCGAGACTCGCGAGCACCACGATCAATCCGGCGACCAGCGCGCCCACCGTCGGAATGAAGGCCAGCAGGCCAGCCTGGATGCCCAGAATAAACGAACTCTGGATACCGATGAGCGCAAGACCGATCCAGGTTACAACGAATACCGCGGCCATGGTGATGATCTGCGCGATCAGCCAGCGCTCCAGCGTCTCGCTGATCCGATCGACGATAATGGTTGTGCGGGCGCGATGCCGTGCCGGGGCCATGTACAACAGCCCCGTTCGGTAGACGCCGGGCTGCGCCGCGAAGGTCAGCCCGAGAAACAGCACGATAAAGAAATTTCCAACCGCGCTGACTGTGCCCAGAAGCAGTTTCAGGGTCTGGCTCACGATCGCGCCGCCGCTGGAGGCGAGCGCGCCTGCGCCGGGAAAATTGCGTGTCGCAGTCGCAGCCGGTGTCATCGCGGATCCCGGTGTTGCCGGCGTCGCGGTTGCTGCCGGTGTCGCGGCGGGATTGCCGAGCTCGAAATAGCTGGTGTCGATCCCGTTTCGCTCCAGGAAGGCCTTGACGCCGACCAGTTGCGATTTAATCGTATCGCTCAACACGATGGCCTGTTGCGCGATGGTGGCGCCGCCGAGGAAGACCACGCCGGACAACAGCCCTGCCAGCACCAGGCATACAATGCTCAGCCGCAGCGAATGCGGCAGTCTGACGACGCGGCCGAGCATATTGGTCATGGCGTTGAGCGCGACACCGAGCAGCATTCCCGCAAACATCAGAAATAGCGTCGCGGCGAAATACCAGGCGAACAGCAACAGGGCAGCGAATCCGACCACACCGATGCCGCCGACGGATATCGCCCATGCTAGATCGCCGCGGGCCTCAAGACGATTGTCGGCGGAATCTGTCACCTTGAAATCCTTCTGGTTTGTTGCGGAAGCACTCTTTCGCCAAACACGCCCGGGATCAAGCAAAGAAGGCACGCCCGTTTGACGCCGGTTCGCGCAAGGTCGTCGCGTCAAAAATGGAAGACTGGTGCCTGGATTCCGATGCAATCAGGCCCCAGCACCTCCGAAGGCGCGTGCCAATGCGCGTTCGGCGCCACGACGCGCAAGTGGTTTGATCAGTGGCGAAGCGAAATATGCCTGGCTCGATCGAAGTGCGCGATCCAGATCGGTGATGCGATAGAGTTTGCCCGCCGTGACGACGGCTTCAAGGCTCGACAAGTTGCCGATGGTCTGCGTCGGATCGCGCCGGAACAACAGGATATCGGCCGGCGCGTCGGGTTCGATTCGTCCGAGGCCGCGGATGCCAAGCCGGTCGCCGGCGTCCCGCGTCGCGAGCTGCCAGACTTGCTCAACGCGGATCCCGGCATCGATAAACAATGTCATTTCTTCGATCAGGCTGGCGCCCGGGATGACGAACGGTTGGGCGACGTCGGTTCCCAGATACAGTTGGGCGCCGGCGTCGAACAGCCTCTTTGCCAGTTGCTGCTTCTTCGCGATTGCGGGTGCCACCTGCCGATCCAGATAATCGCGTTGCATGCGGTTACCGGGGCGGCCTCGCTCGGGATGCCAGACCACGTCGAGATAAAACGGCGGCACCTTTGACATCTCGGGCTGTCGGCGCGTCGCTTCAAAATCCCGATAACAAAGCATCTTTTGATTGGTGACGATCGTTGGCGTATTGGCGATGCCATATTTCAGGGTCGCGTCGACAATAGCGTCCATTCGCCGTTCGTCGACGGCGTGCCAATCGCACGAGCGGTTGACGAGCGTGTCACGCTCCAGCGTTGCCGGCTCTGGGACGCCGAAGAAATGCTGTACCTCGGCAATTCGCGCGTCTTCGTACGTCATTCCGCGGGGCACATGACCCATCATTCTGAGGTCGTGTTTAGCACATGCCCCTTCAAGCGACCGGATCATCGGCTCGGTCAATCCTTCATAGAATTTCATGAAGCTCGCGCCATCCGCCTTGACGCGACGGGCTGCCGCGTCGGCCGCCGCCGCGCTCGCGTCCGCCAGCAGGATGGTGTTCTTGAAGGTAGCCTTGCCGGCGCCGACAAAGGGCCCGCACGAGATCACCCGGGGCACCGGATAAACGCCTTGGCGGCTCGATCTTCGCGCCGCGGCCACCGCCGTTCCATCGAGATCGCCGGCGTCGCGAACGCTGGTCACGCCGTGCCGCAGATAGAGCAGCGCCGCCCCTTGCGTGAGTTTCAAAGCATTGTCCGGAGGCAAATGGACGTGCATGTCGACAAGTCCGGGCAAAGCGAAGCATCCGGCAAATCCGGACGGCAGCGGGGTCTGTGCGTCGGAAATCCCCGTGATCGAACCGCCGGAGATTTCAATCGTCGCGCCGGCACGCCGACCGTGCATCGGGTTGATGACGGTGACGCCTGCGATTTGGAATTGCCCGCTGGCGGAACAGGGCGGAGGTCCCGGCCGCCGCAGTCCGAGCCTGTCAAGAACGCCCATTGCAAGGCCCGCCGGATATGCCACAAGGTTTGCAGCGACAACATGAATATGAGCATATATTCATGTTATGTCAATTGCCGGTGCGATCCGCGATGATGAAGGCTTTGATTGAAAAACGCAGTGGCCTGCGCAAGGTGCCTAGCCAGGCGCGCAGCCGCGCGCGTGTGGCTGCGATTCTAAAAGCGGCCGGCGAATTGCTGGGCGAAGTCGGGTACGACGGCCTTTCGACCAATCTGATAGCCGAGCGCGCGAAGGTTCCAGTAGGCTCGATCTATCAGTTTTTTGACGGCAAGGACGATGTCGTTGCCGCGTTGGTCGAGCAGTTTCAGGAGCGGATCCTCAGGCTTGCGAATGAGCAGTTGGATGCGGCGGGCGTCGCACGGGACCGTCGGGCCTTCATAGCCAGACTCGTCGATGGTATCGCCGGCATTCAGGCCGATGCGTCGGCCTTCGTATGCGTGTTTTCGGGCAGTCAGTCGCATGTGCGATTCGATGGCCTGGCGCGGGACCTTCGCCGTACGCTCACCCGCCACCTTGATCGCATCTTTGCCGAAGCCTTTCCACAGCTGCCCAGGGACGATCGCGGTCGTATGCTTGCCGCATGGTCGGATATCACCGGCGCCATGATCTCGAGCCTCGATCGAAGCAAGCCGGGGGAGCGCGGCAAGCTGCTGGAGGAACTGAAGACAGTGCTTGGCGCCTATCTCGATGCCAAGTTGGCAGTGCTGGACTGAGGTTCTTGCAGGGCTGCGAAGTGGAAGAAGGGGACGTAACATGTTGATCCGCAGCCGGCCGCGGGGCATGATCCAGCCCTGAATTCGACGCGGATTGGAAGCCAGGGATGAGGAGGCCGGTGGTCGGTGTGATCGGAAATTCCTATCGCATCGAAAACAGATTTGCCACACAGATGGTCGGTGAGCGAAATCTTCGCGCGGTGGCCGAAGTATCGGGCGCGTTGCCGCTGATGTTTGCGGCGTCACCCGAAATCACCGATATCGGCGCGTTGCTCGACGTGGTCGACGGCGTCGTGCTGACCGGGGCCCGTGCCAATGTTCACCCAACGCATTTTCGCACCGAACCCGACCCCCGGCACGAACCCTACGATCTGCGCCGTGACGATGTGGCGCTGGCGCTATCGGAAGTTTGCGTCGCCCGCGGTGTACCCTTGTTCGGTATCTGCCGCGGCTTGCAGGAGATGAACGTCGCTTTTGGCGGCTCGTTGCATCCCGAAATCCGCGAATTGCCCGGCCGCATGAACCATCGGATGCCGCGGCTGGAAAATGGCGAAATCCATCCCGATCCCAAGGTTATCTTCGCCGACCGTCACGATGTCAGCCTCGTCCCCGGCGGCGCCTTTGCGCGGCTGCTCGGTTGCGAGACGATCCGCGTCAATTCACTGCACGGCCAGGGCATCCTCGAGCCGGGCAAGCGGGTGGTTATCGAGGGCACGGCAGAGGACGGCACGATCGAGGCGATCCGGATCGCCGACGCGCCGGGCTTCGCACTCGGCGTGCAGTGGCACGCCGAGTACGATCCACAACGCAATCCCATCAACCGCGCCTTGTTTCAGGCGTTCGGCGAAGCGCTACTGGCGCAGAAGCATCGCGGATAGCTGCCGAGGTCGTCGGTGCCGTAAGGCGGCAATACGCGGCCGGGGCAGGGCGTCAAATTGGTTCACAGGATGTGTGGACGGTGCGTGGACGTTCACAATAGGCCAGACCTCCCAGAGGATTGGTGAACGTATATTGCCGTTTGCCCCGGTTCAGCCGGTGGTCAATCTTGATCGTGCACAAATTGCCTGTCACGTAGAGATCGGCGATCACGCTGTTGTTTGGATAATACCGGATCGCTTGAAGATGACGCCTTCCGATCACCCGCACTGAAGCCGCACCATTCTCCGCAGCACTGGGTTTGCCTCCCAGAGTCGTATCGTAATGCTCTTTCTTGACGAAGATCCCCATGGTGCTACCGGTTACATCCAGGGAGGCATGACGATCGACATCTAGGGTTCCAGTTCCTTCCACGTGAATGGGAAGATTCTGAACGGATGGGTTTTCGCAAGTAGCTATTCCATCGTAGCTAAATTTGGCCCGAAGCGCTGGATCGGCTTGACTGGAAGAACGTGACAGCCAGCCCAACCATGAGCGCGATACAAGATATGCAGGTCAATTTCGTCCGGTTCATTGTCTGATACCCCCCTGATAAGTTTGCTCGAATGGCATTCCCGGTACCGCTATTTGGATGGCGGAGCGGTCGACGGCGGCTTTCAACTCCGCTCTTTCACACATCCTAATTCAATTGCGCACCGGACGGGAATGACGACGAGCTCCGTTTATCCAGCCGTCGCCTGCGATGGTGCGGAACGAGGCGACGAGGCAATCCGGGTGGTGTTGGCCGGTAAGCGATTGGTATGGTTCAATAATTTTTGTTTAATTCAATTCCGGCGCGCTTCAGCGAAAAGACCGCCTCAAATTTAAGTTGCGACCATGGAACCCGATGCGTCCGAGATTGTTGGTAGCCGCGCCCCAACCCAGCGGGATCTTCTGCGCGCGACACCATCAATTCTCAAAAGGCGTGGAATTGGCTGAACCGTTCGAAGCCATAAGTGAGCAACTGGCACGAGCTAATCCCAACGGCTCCAAATGAAAGTGCCGGGCACTTATGGTTGCGAGCGAGTCTCCCGTTCTTCGTGCTGTTCTGGTCGTCGAAGACGAAATGATGCTGCGGATGCGGGCGGTGGACATGGTCGAGGACGCGGGGTTCACCGCCGTTGAAGCCATCAATGCCGACGATGCGCTGGCGATCCTCGAATCCCGCTCCGACATCGAACTATTGTTCACGGACATCCAGATGCCGGGAAGCATGGATGGCCTCAAGCTCGCTTACGCCGTCCATGAGCGTTGGCCATTGATCAAGATCATTCTGGTGTCCGGCCAGTTGAAATTGACCGACAACGACAAGCCTGTCGACAGCCGCTTCTTTGGAAAGCCGCTCGACGTGAAGCAAATGATTGCCGAACTGCAGGACATGATTGGCAATGGCGCGCTAAAAATCGCCAAGGATGTCGCCGCGCTGATCGCGACAGCCCCGCATCCGGAATCGAATGGCAAAGCGATCCGGCCGGGATCACCCGGTTCAACGCAGGAATTCCTGACTGCGGAAAATGACAGCCTTCGCCTGCTGCTGGAGCAGGCCGGTATCGATGCCAAGGTACTGCTTGCTCAGGCCGGCATCGATGCCAAGGAGCGTGAAACGGCCGACAAACTGCAGAAGCTTATTCTCGAGGAGTTGCATCACCGCATCAAGAACACGCTGGCGACCGTCAGCGCCATTGCTTCCCAGAGTCTGCGGACGGCAACAAGCATCGAGCACGGTCAGCACGCCATCGAAGGCCGGCTGGTGGCGCTGGGACGAGCGCATGATCTGCTGTTGCAAGCGAGATGGGCCAACGCAAGTCTTGAACATACCATCCGTGGTGCAACCGAGCCCTATGTCAGCATCGGTTCCGGTAGAATCTCGATACAGGGCCCCGACATCAGGATAACGTCGGGAGCCGTGATCGCTCTCGCCATGACCCTCAATGAGCTCTGCACCAACACCACGAAATTCGGCGCGCTGTCGGAACCGGCGGGGCGCATCGAGATCGTTTGGAAGATCGATGAAACGGCGCAGCGGTTGCATCTGACGTGGTCCGAAAAAAATGGCCCGACCGTTCATGCGCCATCCAGGCAAAGCTTTGGAACACGTCTGATCGGCACGCTTGGACAGCAATTAAAGGGCGCCGTCAAACTTGCCTATGACGCGACGGGATTTGTGTACGTATTGAACGTGCCGATGGCTTCGCTGGTCGCGCCGGCATGACGGGGTGATCAATCATGCACCGCATCCTTGGGCACGCGGTCAATGTCGGTTATAGACACTGATCGCGAGCGGCCGATCAACGGTCGTGCCATCACAGGGAGGATGCCGTGCAGGACCGGAAATGGTCGAGGCGTGAGGTGCTTAAGGCATCGACGGCAGCCGTGGCCGGCGCGCTTTTCGCACAGCCATTGCGAGCCGCCTCGCTACCGCCGACGGCGGTCACGCCGGCCTTGATCGACGCCGCGCGCAAGGAAGGCAAGATTTCCTATTACGCGGCCATCGAGCTGAACGTCGCCGAACGTCTGGGGAAGATGTTCGAGGCCAAATATCCCGGAATTACCGTGCGGGTCGAGCGTTCGGGGGCCGAGCGGATTTTTCAGCGTATCGCGCAGGAGCAGGACAGTGGCATTCACGCCGTAGATGTCGCCAACAGCACCGATGTGTCGCATTATCTCGACTGGAAAAAGAGCGGCTGGCTGGCGCCATATCTGCCTGAAGATGTCGCGAAGTATTTTCCCGCCGATCAGTTCGATCCCGACGGGATGTACGCCACATCGTGCGCGTGGCTGGAGGTGATCGGCTACAACACCGGTCTGGTCAAACCGGAGGACGCGCCGAAGAGCTACGCCGATCTGCTCGATCCGAAGTGGCAAGGCAAAATCGTCAAGGGTCATCCCAGCTACAGCGGCGCCGTCCTGACTACGACTTTCGTGCTCGCACGCGATTTGGGCTGGCCGTATCTTGAAAAACTAGCCCAGCAAAAGGTGATGCAGGTGCAATCGGCGGGCGATCCCCCGAAAAAAATCATGCTCGGTGAGCGCGCGGTGATGGCCGACGGCAACGACTACAATCTCGTGCTGTTCAAGGATCAGGGCAAGCCGGTGGAAGTGGTTTATCCGCAGGAGGGGTCACCGCTGATCATTGTTCCCTGCAGCGTATTCCAGAACGCACCAAATCCAAATGCCGCGCGGCTTTTTCAGAGCTTCTTCTTCAGCGCGGAAGCTCAGCAGATGCTGGTCAACGAATTTGCCCATCGCTCCTTCCATGCACAGGTTAAGCCGAGAGACGGACAAACGCCGATGTCCAGCCTCAAACTGCTGAAGTCCGATCCGGCCGCGGTGCAGGCGGCGAGCGAAGAGATAAAGGCGCGCTATTCCAAGGTTTTCAGGGTGTGATCGACCGACGCTCATTGCGGCAATCGAAATAAAAAAGGCGCTCCCGCGGGAGCGCCTTTTGCTTTCAAGTCCTGATGCTGGCGGGAAAATCCCGCCAATCCATCACAGCGAATAATACATTTCGAATTCGACCGGATGCGGCGTCATCTCATAGCGCGCCACTTCGGTCATCTTCAACTCGATATAGGCGTCGATGAAGTCGTCGTCGAACACGCCGCCGTTCTTGAGGAAGCCGCGATCCCTGTCGAGATTCTCCAGCGCCTCGCGCAGCGAGCCGCACACCGTCGGGATCGCCTTCAGCTCTTCCTTCGGCAAATCGTAGAGGTCCTTGTCCATCGCCGGACCCGGATCGAGCTTGTTCTTGACGCCGTCGAGGCCGGCCATCAGCATCGCGGCAAAACCGAGATAGGGATTGGCCATCGGATCGGGGAAACGCACCTCGACGCGTTTGGCCTTCGGATTGGAAGTATAGGGAATCCGGCACGATGCCGAGCGGTTGCGCGCGGAGTAGGCGAGCAGCACCGGGGCTTCATAGCCCGGCACCAGGCGCTTGTAGGAGTTGGTCGAGGGGTTGGTGAAGGCATTGATCGCCTTGGCATGCTTGATGATGCCGGCGATGTAGGAGAGGCAGGTCTCCGAGAGGTCGGCATATTTGTTGCCGGCGAATACCGGCTTGCCGTCTTTCCAGATCGACTGGTGGCAATGCATGCCCGAGCCGTTGTCGCCATAGACCGGCTTCGGCATGAAGGTGGCGGTCTTGCCGTAGATGTGGGCGACCTGATGGATGCAGTATTTGTAGATCTGCATCTGGTCGGCCATCAGCGTCATCGTGTCGAACTTCATGCCGAGTTCGTGCTGGGCGGATGCCACTTCGTGGTGATGCTTCTCGACCTTGACGCCCATCTTGGCCATCGCGCCGAGCATTTCCGAGCGCATGTCCTGCACCGAATCCTGCGGCGGAACGGGAAAGTAGCCGGCCTTGGTGCGGATGCGGTGACCGAGGTTGCCGCCCTCATATTCGGTGTCCGAGTTGATCGGCAGTTCCGACGAATCCAGCTTGAAGCCGGTATTGTAGGGGGTGGTCTGGTAGCGGACGTCGTCGAACACGAAGAATTCGGCTTCCGGTCCGAAAAAGACGGTATCGCCGACGCCCATCGACTTGACCATCGCCTCGGCCTTCTTGGCCATGCCGCGGGGGTCGCGGTTGTAGGGCTCGCCCGTGGTCGGCTCCAGCACGTCGCAGGTGATGACCATGGTGGTTTCTGCGAAGAACGGATCGATCGTCGCGGTGACCGGATCGGGCATCAGGCACATGTCGGATTCGTTGATCGCCTTCCAGCCGGCGATCGATGAGCCGTCGAACATCGTTCCCTCAGCGAATATCTCCTCATCAATCATGCTGATGTCGAAGGTCACATGCTGCCACTTGCCGCGCGGGTCGGTAAAACGCAGATCGACGTATTTCACGTCGTTGTCCTTGATTGATTTCAGGACGTCTTTGGCGGTCTTCATGAATCCCCCCTTAGGATTTTTGGTTGTGTTGAGCCGGCCGCGGCCAGCGACCATGGACAATGGTCAATACAATTGGGGGATGTTCAATACAATATCAGAGTGTCGGCATCAAAATGCCGGCAGGTTCCGGTCAAATGGCATCGAGCCCGGATTCCCCGGTTCTGATCCGAATGGCCTCTTCGATGTTGGATACGAAGATCTTTCCGTCGCCGATGCGTCCGGTCTGGGCCGCCCGCCTGATCGCGTCGATCGCCCGATCGACCAGCTCATCGGAGATCACGATCTCGATCTTCACCTTGGGAAGAAAGTCTACAATGTACTCGGCGCCGCGATAGAGCTCGGCATGGCCCTTTTGCCGCCCGAACCCCTTGGCTTCGGTGACGGTAATGCCTTGCAGTCCAACTTCCTGGAGCGCTTCTTTGACCTCGTCGAGCTTGAATGGCTTGATGATGGCTTCGATTTTTTTCACTGAACGCCTCCCGGGCACTTCATATTTCGGACTTCAGGGTTGCTTCCACATTGCGCGAGGTGCGCAGCTATTCGATCGTTTATCCCGGCGCGCGGCTACGCACACATCTATCGTTTACCGGTCAGCACGATGATCCGGAGCTGGCTTCCTCAAAAGCAGGGTCTATGCCAAGTTGTTAAGATGCCTGATTTCGAAATGTTATCAGGCTTTTAACGGGCATTCGCAGGGGGGTAGACCGAAGCCGTCACCATACCCAAGCCTAGGAAATAGGCAACTAGATCAATCGGCGTGCAGTCGTCGAGGTCGAACTGCATACGAAACAAGAAATGCCTCAGGAAAAGGCGATTCTGACAGGGGATTGGCATGGAAGTTCTAACCGCTGCTGAGATGGAGCGTGCCGATCGGCTCGCCATTGCCGCCGGTACGCCGGGCTTCGCGCTGATGCTGAGTGCGGGCCAGGCCGTCGCCGAGGCCGCGATGAACCTCGTGGAGGAGGGGCCGATCGTCGTTGTCGCCGGCCCCGGCAATAATGGCGGCGACGGCTTTGTGGCAGCGGCTGAACTGGCAGCGCGGGGCCGCGAGGTCTCGGTCATCCTGCTGTGTGAGCGCGATAGCCTGCAGGGCGACGCGGCTTCAGCGGCCCGGGGCTGGAAATACCCGGTTCTGCCGTTCAATCCCCAAGCTATCGGCCGGCCGGCACTGATCATCGATGCGCTGTTCGGCGCCGGTCTCGATCGAAGCGTCAAGGGAGAGCCGCAACAGATGATCGAAGCGATCAATGCCAACGGCGCACCCGTCCTCAGCGTTGATCTGCCGAGCGGTGTCAACGGCACCACGGGTGCCGTCATGGGCGTCGCGGTCAACGCGACCGAGACCGTCACCTTCTTCCGGCGCAAGCCGGCGCATTTGCTGTTGCCGGGCCGGATTCACTGCGGTCGCGTGCGTGTTGCCGATATCGGGATCAATCCGAATGTACTCGGAGAAATTCAGCCGCAGACCTTCGAAAACATTCCCGCGTTTTGGCGCCAATGGTTTCCGGTGCCGCGGGTCGACGGCCATAAATACAGCCGCGGCCACGCGGTTGTCGTCTCCGGCGACATGGCTGCGACGGGCGCGGCTCGGCTGTCGGCGCGCGGGAGTTTGCGGGCGGGAGCAGGGCTGGTCACGCTCGCATCGCCCCGCAATGCGCTCACGGTCAATGCCTCCGCGCTGTCGGCGGTGATGGTTCGCGCCGTCGATACGGTGGTCGAGTTCGCCGAATTATTGACCGACAAGCGCTTCAATACCTGCGTCATCGGCCCGGGTGCCGGCCTTGGCGGGCGAACCCGCGATCTGGTCCTGACCGCCCTGTCCGCGAAACGAAGCCTGGTGCTGGACGCGGACGCACTGACCAGCTTTGCCGAGGCGCCCGATCACCTGTTTGAGGCGATCAAAGCATCGCCGGACCCTCAGGTGGTTTTGACGCCGCATGAGGGAGAATTTCCGCGGCTGTTCAGCGACATCAGCAACAAGCATCCGCTGCGCTCCAAACTCGAGCGGGTGCGGGCAGCCGCCGAACGCTCCGGCGCCATCGTCCTGCTCAAGGGACCGGATACCGTGGTGGCGTCAACCGATGGGCGCGCCGCCATCGCCGCCAACGCGCCGCCCTGGCTGGCCACGGCCGGCGCCGGCGACGTGCTGTCGGGCATGATATCGGGCCTGCTGGCACAGGGCGTCCCGGCGTTCGAGGCCGCCTGCATCGGGGTTTGGATGCACGGCGAGGCCGCGCGCGAGGCGGGGCCCGGCTTGATCGCGGAAGATTTGCCGGAGACCATGCCCGCGGTGTTTCGGCGTCTCTATGACGAGTTCGGCGTCGACTATTGAGCCGTCTTTAGCGTTCACTCGACATTGTACCAGCGCACCGATCGAGGCGCCGCCCAGTCGGCCGCGACAGACTCCATCAGCCAGCGTCCGGCATTCTCAGCGGCGAAGGCGATGCGCTGGGTCTGTCCGGCGTCGACCGCCAGCGTATCCAGCCAGAACGGCTTCCAGCCGTCGTCGAGCCGGTCCAGCAGCCTGAAATGATGCCCATGGAGGTGGAATACCCCGGGCATATCGGCGCGATTGGTCAGGGCCAGTACCACGGTGCGGCCGGTCCCGGCCCGGAAGGCGGGGGCGGCCGAGTTGGCGAAACTCGCGGGCGCAGCCCAATCGGCTGATGGTCCGCCGAGCGTTCGTCCACTGAGCGTCAAATCGACCCGCAATGCGTTCTTCAGGTCGAGCCGCGCCGGAAGGCCATTGGACGGCAGCGGCGCCGCCACCGGCAGCGGCGCATCCCGGATCGGCGGCTCGTGTGAGGCGACCAGCCGTGCGATGGGACGAGGCGCCTTGCCGTCATGCAGCAGGATGGACGATGTCGAGCCCGGCGGCACCGTGGCGTCGACGAAGGCATCGACGCGGGTTCCCGGCGCCAGCACCAGCGTGCCGTCGCGCGCCAAAAACGGCTCGCTCGGCTGGCCGTCAAGGGCCATGACACGAACGTCGTGTTTCTCCATTTTTATAGCAATAACATTACGCTGAAAGCCATTGATGAAGCGAAACCTCAGGCGCTCATGGGTCCGCACGGGGACATCGAGCATGGTCAGTCCGTTGACGGTGTAGACCGGCACCGTGTCCTTGGGGTCGATGCCGGGGGCGATCGCGGACCCGTCCGGCCGCAGACGCCAGTCTTCGACCAGAAACACCTCGTCGCGGTCGACGGCGACCGGCTCGCTCTCGCCGACGATCAATGGCAACGCCCGCGATGGCCGCGCCTGACCGTCGCCCAGCAGTCGAACGTCACACAAGAGGGTACCGGCGTGACGTAATGGAATCACTAGGCTTTCCGTGGCATTCGATGCGAGGCGGGTCCGTACGGTCAGCGCTTCGGCTGCCGGGACACCTTCGATCCCGTGCCAGTTCAGGATGGTCGGCACCGGCAGTTCGTTTCCGAGCGTGATTTCAACCGAGTCACCGCGCGTGAAGCGTGGGCCGGGCTTTGCGTCCTGGAGTGACCATATCGGCGTATCCGGCTGTCCCGGACGCAAGGCAAGAACATCGGCCTTGGCCTGCAACCTCAGCGAAGGGAGCCCTTGAGCGGCCGCCATTCGCGGCATCGCCTGGCTCAGGGCCACGGCGCCCAATCCGGCCATCAGCTCGCGTCGGCCCAACCGGGAAATTCGATCTGCCATGGGATCGATGCGGACCATTTTCTGCTGGATATGTCCAGCTGCCGCAGCTACGTCCAAGGAGACTTCTGAGCAGGCTTTAAGGAGGCTTTTGAGCAGGCTCCGAAACGGCCATTTTTTTGCTGCGGACCGGTGGGCTCATGTTATAAGCCCGCCGCTCGCGGCATCGCGGCCGGACGTGATGCTATCAGCGGGCGTGGCGGAACTGGTAGACGCGCTGGATTTAGGTTCCAGTGACGAAAGTTGTGGGGGTTCGAGTCCCTCCGCCCGCACCAAGCGCCGATAGCGTTTGCATGACGATTGCTGGAGGGCCATTTCCAAAGGGCGTCTGCCCCGGGAAACGGTCCGCCGAACCACCGGCGCAGGCTTCCAGGCCGCGCGTCGACCAGATTGACAATGTCCGAGCCTGTTAGGCCGGACCAAGCGGGAAGAAGATTGACGCCATGCAGGTCACAGAAACCCTCGCCGAGGGATTGAAGCACGAATTCCAGATCAGCGTTCCCGCATCGGACCTCGATGCCAAGGCGGACGCCCGTCTGGTGGACCTCAAGGACAAGGTCCGTCTCAACGGATTTCGTCCCGGCAAGGTGCCGGTGAGCCATCTCAAAAAAGTGTATGGCCGCTCGGTCATGGCCGAAACCATCGATCAGACGATCCGCGACACCAACTCGCAACTCTTCACCGAGCGCGGGTTCCGTCTGGCGACCGAGCCCAAGGTCACGATGCCGACCGAGGAAAAAGCCGTCGAGGACATCCTCGCCGGGAAATCCGACCTCACCTATACGGTGGCGATCGAAGTCGTGCCTGTGATCCAGCTCGCCGATTTCAAGAGCTTTACGGTCGAGAAACCGGTGGCTGATGTGACCGACGCCGAGGTCGACGAGGCCATCAAGCGTATCGCCGAACAGAACAGAACCTTCGCCGCCAAGGGCGAAGGCGCCAAGGCCGAAACTGGGGATCGGGTCACGATCTCCTTCAAGGGCTCAATCGACGGCACGCCGTTCGAGGGCGGTGCCGGCGAAGACATGCCGGTGACGATCGGCTCGAATACCTTCATTCCCGGCTTCGAGGAGCAGCTGATCGGCATTGCAGCGGGCGAAACCCGCACCCTCAAAGTGAGCTTCCCGAAGAATTACGGCAGCGAGAAGCTGGCCGGCCAGGCCGCCGAGTTCGAGACATCGGCGTCTTTGGTGGAAGCGGCGCAGGAAACCGTTGTTGACGACGAGTTTGCCAAGACGCTCGGCCTGGAATCGCTCGACAAGCTGAAGGAAGCCGCACGCGAGCGGCTGGCGTCCGAATTCGCCGGCGCCACGCGCCAGCGGGTCAAGCGGACGCTGCTGGACCGTCTCGATGAGACCCACCGCTTCGAGGCGCCGCCATCGCTGGTTGAAGAAGAATTCGACCAGATGTGGAAATCGATCCAGTCCGAGATGGAGTCCGGCGGCAAGACCTTCGCCGATGAGAACACCACGGAAGAGGCGGCCCGGGAGGAGTACCACAAGATCGCCGATCGCCGCGTCCGGCTCGGTCTTGTGCTGTCCGAGATTGGCGAGAGGAACAAGATCACGGTCACCGACGATGAAGTCAGTCGTGCGGTCATCGAGCGCGCGCGCCAGATGCCCGGTCGCGAGAAGGAAGTCTGGGACTTCTATCGCAACAATGCCAATGCGCTGGCCCAGCTTCGCGCGCCGATCTATGAAGACAAGGTCGTCGATTTCATCCTCGAGCTCGCCAACGTGACCGAAAAGAAGGTGACGCGCGAGGAGCTCTACAAGGACGACGAGGCGGAGAAGAGCGCCGCCTGACCAGTTAGCCGGCGTTAAGGATGCGCAGCGAAAGGCGCATGGCGGCGGTGTGCGTCGCTATGCGGGGCTGTGCGAATCAGCTTCAACTGCGGCGGATTAAGCTCGTATTGGCTCCGGTCTTGTCACCGGAGAAATGGCCCATATCTGTGAGCCCTGTCTTTTAAGTCCTGCATCACGGGACGTTCGTCCGTGCCCGGCAAATTTCAGCTCGTTCTGGCTTGCCGATGGATGTTCGCTTCCGCCAACTTGTCTACTAACCCTTGGGTGACTAATGCGCGATCCGGTGGAAACCTACATGAACCTCGTGCCGATGGTGGTCGAGCAGACCAACCGCGGCGAGCGTGCCTACGACATTTTTTCGCGCCTGCTCAAAGAACGAATCATCTTTGTGACCGGACCGGTCGAGGATGGCATGTCGACGCTGACCGTCGCCCAGCTTCTGTTTCTCGAAGCCGAGAATCCGAAGAAGGAGATTTCGATGTACATCAACTCGCCGGGCGGGGTGGTGACGTCGGGCCTTGCGATCTACGACACGATGCAATTCATCCGTCCGCCGGTGTCGACACTTTGCACCGGGCAGGCTGCCTCGATGGGCTCGCTGCTGCTGGCCGCAGGCCACAAGGACATGCGCTTCTCGCTGCCGAATTCGCGAATCATGGTGCACCAGCCTTCCGGCGGGTTCCAGGGCCAGGCCACCGACATCATGCTGCACGCCCAGGAAATCCTGAACCTCAAGAAGCGGCTCAACGAAATCTACGTGAAGCACACCGGTCAGACCTTCAAGGCGATCGAGGATGCGCTGGAACGCGACAAGTTCCTCACCGCCGAGATGGCCCGCGATTTCGGGATTGTGGACAAGGTCATCGACAAGCGTTCGGAAGAGCCGACGGCGAAAACCCCCTGATATTGGCGGTCCGGCGACGGTCGAATTACGGTCGAACAGACGGTTAACCGTTGCCGCCGACGGCGTTTCTGGCCGGCCGGCAGCGCCTTTTTGCCCCGCCCGGGCAGAAAGTTCCGCTTTCGTGCTGGTCTGAAAGCGTGGCAATCGCGCAACGCCGGGCCGATTTCGACCATTCCGCCCCGTGCGAAAGCCGCAAATCACGGTATTGTCACGGATATCGGATGGCCGCCTGATTAGCGAATTCTTGATAGTCGGGTGCGACCATGGTTGGCTAGGTCGAATAGGTTATGCTCGCGGGAGATTCGAATGAACCGCGATTCGTGTGGCATCTAGAGCGTAGGGTCTTTTTTGGTACGGATTTTGCTCTATCTAGAACTCTGTGCCGGTAATTCCCGGAATAGGGCGATCGAGCGTACGGGATCGAACGGCGGACGGAGATAAGAATGAGTAAGGTCGGCACCAGCGACTCCAAGAACACGCTGTATTGCTCGTTCTGTGGCAAGAGCCAGCATGAAGTCCGTAAATTGATCGCGGGCCCCACCGTATTCATCTGCGACGAATGCGTTGAGCTGTGCATGGACATCATCCGCGAGGAGAACAAATCCTCGCTGGTGAAGTCGCGTGACGGCATTCCGACCCCGAAGGAAATCTGCAAGGTCCTCGACGATTACGTCATCGGCCAGAGCCACGCCAAGAAGGTGCTGTCGGTTGCCGTCCACAATCACTACAAGCGGCTCAATCACCAGACCAAGCACAACGATGTCGAACTGGCGAAGTCGAACATCCTGCTGATCGGACCGACCGGTTCGGGCAAGACGCTGCTGGCGCAGACGCTGGCGCGGATTCTCGACGTGCCGTTTACGATGGCCGATGCGACGACCCTGACCGAAGCCGGCTATGTCGGCGAAGACGTCGAGAACATCATCCTGAAGCTGCTGCAGTCGGCCGACTATAATGTCGAGCGCGCGCAGCGCGGCATCGTCTATATCGACGAGATCGACAAGATCAGCCGCAAATCCGACAATCCGTCGATCACCCGGGACGTGTCCGGCGAAGGCGTGCAGCAGGCGCTGCTGAAGATCATGGAAGGCACGGTTGCGTCGGTTCCGCCGCAAGGCGGCCGCAAGCATCCGCAGCAGGAGTTCCTGCAGGTCGATACCACCAACATTCTCTTCATCTGCGGCGGCGCCTTCTCGGGCCTCGAGAAGATCATCTCCGCGCGGGGACGTTCGACCTCGATCGGTTTCGCCGCCCAGGTGCTGGCGCCGGAAGATCGCCGTACCGGCGAAATCTTCCGTCACGTCGAGCCTGAGGATCTGCTGAAGTACGGCCTGATCCCCGAATTCGTCGGCCGCCTGCCGGTGGTCGCGACGCTGGAGGATCTCGACGAAGCTTCGCTGAAGAAGATTCTGACCGATCCGAAGAACGCGCTGGTGAAGCAGTATCAGCGGCTGTTCGAGATGGAGAACATCGAGCTGACCTTCGCCGACGAAGCGCTTGGTGCGGTCGCCCGCAAGGCGATCGAACGCAAGACCGGCGCGCGCGGCCTGCGCTCGATTCTCGAAAGCATACTGCTTGAAACCATGTTCGATCTTCCGGGTCTGGAAGGGGTCGAAGAGGTCGTGATCTCGCGCGAAGTGGTGGAGGGGACGGCTCGCCCGCTCTACATCTACGCCGACCGTTCCGACCGCGCCGTGGAAAGCAGCGCCAGCGCCTGATCGTATCAGCCGCCGGCGAACAGCGTATCGGGTGAAGACGGCTGCCGGGCCTTTCGGCGGCCGTGTTTGTGCAGATCGTTCGCCGCGTTTAGCCCCAATTGGCGGGCCTTTTTCAGCGACTTGACACCTCCATGGTCGATAGCCACCTAATGCTGTCGGCGGTGATAAATCTGGTTTGAGATTCGCCGTAACAACGATCCGGGACGCCGGCCAGACGCGGCCACACGATCCCGGAGCATCTCGGCACCTTGTGGCGGTTGCGCACAAAGCGGACTGCGTGCAAGGGGGCACAACAAAAGGAAAAGGCCATGACGACCCCAAAACCCCGGCCATCTATCGTTCACGGCGAAAGCCATTCTTATCCGGTGCTGCCACTGCGCGACATCGTCGTTTTCCCGCACATGATCGTGCCGCTGTTCGTCGGTCGCGAGAAATCGATCCGCGCGCTCGAGGAGGTCATGAAGAATGACGCCTTGATCATGCTCGCGACGCAGAAGAACGCCTCGGATGACGATCCGACCCCGGATTCGATTTACGAGACCGGCACGCTGGCGAGCGTGCTGCAACTGCTCAAATTGCCCGACGGTACCGTGAAGGTGCTGGTGGAGGGGCTTGAGCGCGCCCGTGTGCAGAAATATACCGGCCGCGCTGAATACTACGAAGCCACTGCGACCGCGCTTGCCGATACCGATGCGACCTCCGTCGAGGCCGAGGCTCTGTCGCGCTCGGTGGTGTCGGACTTCGAGAGCTATGTGAAGCTGAACAAGAAGATCTCCGCCGAAGTCGTCGGCGTGGTGCAGGCCATCACGGATTTCGCCAAGCTCGGCGACACCGTGGCCTCGCATCTGGCCGTCAAGATCGCGGATCGGCAGGCGATCCTGGAGACGTTGTCGGTCACCGCGCGCCTGGAGAAGGTGCTCGGGCTGATGGAGAGCGAAATTTCGGTGCTGCAGGTCGAGAAGCGGATCCGCTCGCGCGTCAAGCGCCAGATGGAGAAGACGCAGCGCGAATATTATCTCAACGAGCAGATGAAGGCGATCCAGAAGGAACTCGGCGACGACGAAGGCCGTGACGAGTTGGCCGATCTGGAAGAGAAGATTGCCAAGACCAAGCTCTCCAAGGAAGCACGCGAGAAGGCGCAGCACGAATTAAAGAAGCTGCGCCAGATGTCGCCGATGTCCGCGGAGGCCACGGTGGTGCGCAACTATCTGGATTGGCTGTTGTCGATCCCGTGGAACAAGAAGTCCAAGGTCAAGAAGGATCTGGTCGCGGCGCAGTCCACGCTCGATAACGACCATTACGGGCTTGAGAAGGTCAAGGACCGCATTGTCGAGTATCTCGCGGTGCAGTCACGCGCCAACAAGCTGACCGGACCGATCCTGTGCCTGGTTGGCCCTCCCGGCGTCGGCAAGACCTCGCTCGGCAAGTCGATCGCGAAGGCGACGGGACGCGAATTCGTTCGCGTGTCGCTCGGCGGCGTGCGCGACGAGGCCGAGATCCGCGGTCACCGCCGCACCTATATCGGTTCGATGCCCGGCAAGATCATCCAGTCGATGCGCAAGGCGAAGACCTCGAATCCGCTGTTTCTGCTGGACGAGATCGACAAGATGGGCGCCGATTTCCGCGGCGATCCGTCATCGGCGCTGCTTGAGGTCCTCGACCCCGAGCAGAATTCGACCTTCAACGATCACTATCTTGAGGTCGATTACGATCTATCCAACGTGATGTTTATCACGACCGCGAATACGCTGAATATTCCGGGGCCGCTGATGGACCGCATGGAGATCATCCGGATCGCCGGCTATACCGAGAACGAGAAGGTCGAGATCGCGCGCAAGCATCTGATCCCGAACGCGATCTCCAAGCATGGCCTGGATTCGAAGGAATGGTCGATCGACGACGACGCGCTGCTCTTGATGATCCGGCGCTACACCCGCGAAGCGGGCGTACGTAACCTGGAGCGTGAGCTTTCGACACTGGCCCGCAAGGCGGTGAAGGAGCTGATGATGTCCAAGAAGAAGTCGGTCAAGGTCACCGAGAAAACTCTGGAAGAGTTTCTGGGTGTGCCGAAGTACCGCTACGGCGAGATCGAGACCGACGATCAGGTCGGCATTGTCACCGGCCTGGCGTGGACCGATGTCGGTGGCGAGCTGCTCACCATCGAAGGCGTCATGATGCCCGGCAAGGGCAAGATGACCGTCACGGGCAATCTGCGCGACGTGATGAAGGAGTCGATTTCGGCGGCGGCGTCTTACGTCCGCTCGCGCGCCGTCGGCTTCGGCATCGAGCCGCCCTTGTTCGATCGGCGCGATATCCACGTTCACGTGCCGGAGGGGGCGACCCCGAAGGATGGCCCGTCGGCCGGCGTGGCGATGGCGACCGCGATCGTGTCGATCATGACCGGCATCCCGATCCGGCATGATGTCGCCATGACCGGCGAGATCACGCTGCGGGGACGGGTCCTGCCGATCGGCGGCTTGAAGGAGAAGCTGCTGGCGGCCGCGCGCGGCGGCATCAAGACGGTGCTGATCCCCGAGGACAACGCCAAGGATCTCACGGAGATTTCCGATGCGATCAAGGGCGGCATGGAGATCATTCCGGTGGCTCGCCTGGACGACGTGATTTCCAAGGCCCTGGTGCGGCCGCCGGTGCCGATTATCTGGGAAGAGGACACCAAGGTACCGGTCAAGCCGGATGCCACGGATGAAGCGTCCGGTGGCCTGACGGCGCACTGAACCTACCCAACATTGAAAAGGCGGCGTTCCCTCGGGGGCGCCGCTTTTTTATGAGGCGACGCCCGGCTTGCGCCAGATGGTGCGGTGGCGTTAAACAGAGGGCGAGGGCGGCTAGCTCAGCTGGTTAGAGCATCTCGTTTACACCGAGAGGGTCGGGAGTTCGAATCTCTCGCCGCCTACCAGCCTTCGCTCTTCGAGCTTCGGCTCGGCAAGCCAGGCTCGGAGAGCGAAGGCTGTCGCGCCGAAGTTGCGAAGCAACGAAGGCGGACGTTCCGCAACCGAGATTTTCATTCCATGGAATCCCCGATAGGCCACGAGCAAAACGCCGACCAGATCGCCTACTGGAATGGACCAGGCGGCCAGCGCTGGGCCGATCGGCAACAGGCGCAGGATATCCTGCTGAAGCCGATCGCCGACACGCTGATCGATCGCGCGAAGCCGAAGGCCGGCGAGCGGATCATCGACGTCGGTTGCGGCAGTGGCGCCACCAGCATCGCCTTCGCGCAGCAGGTCGGATCGTCGGGTCATGTGTTCGGTATCGACATATCGGGCCCGATGCTGGCCCGGGCGCGCGCGAGTGCGCCCAAGGAGTTGCCGGTTGTTTTTGCGCTGGCGGATGCGACTGTCTATCCCTTCGATCCCGCAAGCTTTGATCTATTGGCCTCGCGGTTCGGCGTGATGTTCTTCGCGGAGCCCTCGCGCTCGTTTGCGAACATGCGCAAGGCGTTGCGGCCGTCGGGGAGGCTGGCGTTCGCCTGCTGGCGCGAACCGCGCGAAAATCCGTTTTTCATGGCGCCACTCCAGGCTGTCTACAAACACGTCCCGAAAATGCCGCAGCAAGGGCCGGAAGATCCCGGACCGTTCTCGTTCGCCTCGGAGGCGCGCGTCCACCGTATCCTGGGCGAAGCCGGGTTCACCGGGATTGCGATGGAGCCGCATAATCTGGCGCTCGATGTCGCGATCGGGCGCGGCCTCGATGCGGCGGTGCAGAGCGCGCTGGAAATCGGTCCGGCCAGCCGCGCGCTGGAAGGCCATCCGGCGGACGTTCGTGCAGCTGCGACCAATTCGATCCGCGAGGTGCTGTCGACCTTCGCCAAGGGCGAGACGGTGCCGCTTCCCGCATCGATCTGGATCGTTACCGCGCGCGCCTCCTGAAAACACCTCAGGCGCGCTCTTCCCAGATCATCGCGAGATGGACGATGGTCTGCACGGCTTTTTCCATGTCCTGCCGGCTGACCCATTCCAGCCGCGAATGGAACGCGTGCTCGCCTGCGAATATATTGGGGCAGGGCAGTCCCATGAAGGACAGCCGCGAGCCATCGGTACCGCCGCGGATGGATGTCTTTATCGGCGTGAGGCCGGCGCGCCGGATCGCTTCCATCGCATTGTCGATGATCTCGGGGTAGCGGTCGATCACCTGCTTCATGTTGCGGTACTGCGGCTTGATTTCCAGCCGGTATGATGAATGCGGAAAGTCCCGCATCACCTCCTTGACGATATTTTCCAGCAGGACTTCCTTCTCTTGCAGTCCCGCGTCGATGAAATCGCGCACGATGAAGCTCAGCGTCGCCTTTTCCAGCGCGCCTGAGATGCCGATCGGATGCAGAAATCCTTCCTTGCCTTCGGTGGTTTCGGGCGAGCAGGTATGTTTGGGCAGGCGGTCGACGATGGCGGCCGCGATCTTGATTGCGTGCTCCATCTTGCCCTTGGCAAAGCCGGGATGGGTGCTGACGCCTTCGATGGTAAGGGTCGCGCCATCGGCGGAGAAGGTTTCGTCCTCGATATTCCCAGCGGTTTCGCCATCGATCGTATAGGCGAAATCGGCGCCGAGTTTCTTGAGGTCGGCCTTGTCGACGCCGCGGCCGATCTCCTCGTCGGGCGTGAACAGGATCTTGATCGTGCCGTGCTTGATCTGCGGGTTGTCGATCAGGAACTGCGCGGCATCCATGATTTCGGCGAGGCCGGCCTTGTTGTCGGCGCCGAGCAGCGTGGTGCCGTCAGTGGTAATGATGTCGTTGCCGATCTGGTCGGCCAGTGCTGGATGATCCGCGGCACGGATGACTTGGGTGGGATCGGCCGGCAACACGATGTCGCCGCCGCGGTAATCCCTGACGATCTGAGGCTTGACGTTGGCGCCGGTACAGTCGGGCGAGGTGTCCATATGCGAACAGAAGCAGATGACCGCGACTGGCTTGTCCGTATTGGCCGGGATGGTCGCGTAGACATAGCCGAGTTCGTCGAGATGCGCGTCACGAATTCCCATCGCCTGCAACTCGCGCGCGAGCAGGGCCCCCAGCACTTTTTGCTTTTCCGTGGAGGGGCAGGTCGGGGACGCCGGGTCCGACTGGGTGTCGATGACCACATAGCGCAGAAAGCGCTCGGTTACGGTGTGGGTGAACCCTGGGAGCGAAGCCACAATCCAAACCGTGTGTAAGACAGGGAAGCTTAAGCTGTGATTGAAGCGTCATCCCGGGGAGCCGCGTATGCCGGGATGACGCAAGGTCAGGATTGGAAAACGCGTCCTATCAGACGGCTTCCTTCAATTCCTTGGCTGCGCGGAAGGCGACCTTCTTGCTGGCCTTGATATGGATCGCTTCGCCGGTGGCGGGGTTGCGGCCCATGCGGGCGGCGCGCTTGCGCACCTGCAGGATGCCAAGACCGACGATACGGATGCGCTCGCCCTTCTTCAGATGCTTGGTGATGCGACCGACCAGATCGTTCAGAATCGCTTCCGCCTGCTTCTTGGACAACTCCTGCTCGTCGGCGATTGCCGCGGCGAGATGCTTGAGCGTGACGGTGGTCGGGGTCGCTGCCTTCTTCGCCATATTTGGCCCTCCTCGTTGTTGATGGCTTAGGAACCTAAGACGTAGCAGGCCTTAAATGATTCGGACCCGGCGTGCCTACGCTGTTTTGCCTGCAAACAGCCTATTTTTTGCATCGACATCGCAAAAATGCCCGACTGGCAAGGGGATTCGCAACAACCTTGACTTGGCTAGGTCGCCCCTTTAAGTCCTCATTCCTGTGCGGATCAGTCTCTGATTTCGACGTCCGCGGGAGTAGCTCAGTTGGTTAGAGCGCCGCCCTGTCACGGCGGAGGCCGCGGGTTCGAGTCCCGTCTCTCGCGCCATTATTTCAATGGCTTAGCGCCTGCATACGCCGCATTTTCCAGATTTCCGCCCGCCGATCTATGGTGGCGCGATCATGATTGGCCGAAGGCATTCGGGCGATGCGGTTGGTACTGCCCCCGAGAAAATCTGGCGCCCTGCAAAGCTCCAAAGCAAAAGGCCGCCCTGGGGAGGGGCGGCCTTACTTCGCATCGCCAGGACGTTGGGGGGCGGCCTAGCGAACGATGGATGCATCCGAACTGGTTACGGTCACGGGCTTGCCCGCCTTAATGACATGAGCGGTCTGGCTGTAATCCGAACCGGTGCGGGCGGAGATGCCGAAACCCGCGACCGCAATGCCAGCTACCAGCGCCACGACCACGATCTTCAGGTGGGTCGCACGGTCCGCCGAGTGAATTGAATGGTTCATGGAAGCCTCCTGGCGCCTCTGTCGCCGCTTTATTGACGACAGATTTACCCCCCGTGTGTTTCCGGCCGGTTTCGTGGGTTCCCCAAAATGGTTTCGTGGGCGTCTTTCAGGCGGTTTTCCTGCCGGCCATGGAGGAGGGCGTTTCCGTGCTATGCGGCGGCCGATCGTGGTTGGGCCGATCGGGGCGGCGGAAGGTCCGATGGCAGGGGCGGCGCCGGATCGCGCCGGGAGATAAAGGCGGTGTTGGCGAGCGGCGGTCCTCACCACAGGGGATAGGGTCGCCGGCACCTCATGTTGCCAGGTGATCCCGAGTTTTCCCGCCGCGTCTGGGACGAGGCGGAGCCGTCAAGATAGCTTGTCTTGCGCCCTCTGTTGCGCTGCGCTAAGCCTCAGAACAATTCCAATTAACGAATCTGCTGTTGTCAGCGACCGCAGGAAAAAGGCCCCGCCGATGACCGGCATCTTGCAGAATTACCTTCCACTTGTGGTGTTTATCGGGGTCGCCGGCCTGATCGGTTTGGTGCTGCTGATTGCTCCCTTCCTCGTCGCCTTCCAGCAGCCCGATCCGGAAAAGCTTTCGGCGTATGAATGCGGGTTCAACGCTTTCGACGACGCCCGCATGAAGTTCGACGTCCGGTTCTATCTGGTGGCGATCCTCTTCATCATCTTCGACCTCGAAGTCGCATTCCTGTTTCCGTGGGCGGTCGCGTTCGGCAAGCTCGGGGCGACCGGCTTCTGGTCGATGGTGGTTTTCCTCGCCGTCCTCACCGTCGGCTTTGCCTATGAATGGAAGAAAGGCGCGCTCGAATGGGATTGAGCCCCGCTGCCGCAACGCCAGGGTTCGCACCGGCGGTGGCCCCCGCCGCGACCGGCATTATCGATCCATCGACCGGCCGGCCGGTCGGAGCCAATGATCCCTACTTTCTCGAGGTCAATCACGAACTGTCCGACAAGGGCTTCTTCGTCACCGCCACCGACGACCTGATCACCTGGGCGCG
This sequence comes from Bradyrhizobium sp., assembly GCF_050014615.1. Classification (GTDB taxonomy): domain Bacteria; phylum Pseudomonadota; class Alphaproteobacteria; order Rhizobiales; family Xanthobacteraceae; genus Bradyrhizobium. Next base: position 39,423 of record NZ_JBEKCZ010000012.1, read on the forward strand.
CACGGGATCGCTGATGTGGATGACATTCGGCCTCGCATGCTGCGCGGTCGAGATGATGCAGATGTCGATGCCGCGCTACGATGCCGAGCGCTTCGGCTTTGCGCCGCGTGCTTCCCCGCGCCAGTCCGACGTGATGATCGTGGCGGGCACGCTGACCAACAAGATGGCGCCGGCGCTGCGCAAGGTCTACGACCAGATGCCCGAGCCGCGCTACGTGATCTCGATGGGGTCATGCGCCAATGGCGGGGGCTACTATCATTATTCGTATTCGGTGGTACGCGGCTGCGACCGCATCGTGCCCATCGATATCTACGTGCCTGGCTGCCCACCAACGGCGGAAGCGCTGCTTTACGGCGTGATGCTGCTGCAGAAGAAGATCCGGCGCACCGGAACCATCGAACGGTAAAGACCATGCAGATCACCGGCCTCCCATTCGGCACTACCGACTGGTCGAGCGTAGAGCCGACCACGCATCAGGGCGACACCGGCGTGGCGACCTGGCGCACCCGGCAATTCGGCGATATCCGCGTTCGGATGGTCGACTATTCGCCGGGCTATGTGGCCGATCACTGGTGCCAGAAGGGGCATATCCTGTTGTGCGTCGAGGGCGAGCTTGGGACCGATCTCGCTGACGGCCGTACGTTCAGATTGACGCCCGGCATGAGCTATCAGGTCGCCGATGGGGCCGAGCCGCATCGTTCGCACACCGCGCAGGGTGCGCGCCTGTTCATTGTGGATTGATGGGGTGCGATGAGCGAACTACTCAATAGTCTCGGAGAGAAGATCGTCGGCGGGCTCGGCGATGCCGCGATCGGTCATTCGGTGGCGTTCGATCAACTCACCGTCACGGTGCAGGCCTCAAGGATCGTCGATGTCGTCAAATTCCTGCGCGACGATCCCGGTTGCCGCTTCGTCAGCCTGATCGATGTGACGGCGGTGGATTATCCCGGGCGCGAGAAGCGCTTCGACGTGATTTATCATTTTCTGTCTCCGGCGCTGAATGCGCGCGTCCGTTTGCGCGCCGAGGCCGACGAGACCACCCAGGTGCCGTCGATCATCGAGGTGTTTCCCGGTTCCGACTGGTTCGAGCGCGAGTGCTACGACCTCTACGGGGTGATCTTCACCGGCCATCCCGACATGCGGCGGCTGTTGACCGATTACGGCTTCGATGGCCACCCGCTGCGCAAGGACTTCCCGCTCTCCGGCTTCGTCGAGGTGCGCTACGACGACCAGGAGAAGCGGGTGGTCTACGAACCCGTCCGTCTCAACCAGGAATTCCGCAAGTTCGATTTTCTCTCGCCATGGGAGGGTGCCGACTATCCGGTGCTGCCCGGGGATGAGAAAGCGGGGCCGAAACCATGACCGAAGCAGCACTGCGCAACTTCACCATCAATTTCGGGCCGCAGCATCCGGCGGCGCACGGCGTGTTGCGCCTGGTGCTGGAGCTCGATGGTGAAGTGGTCGCCCGCGTCGATCCGCATATCGGGCTGCTTCATCGCGGCACCGAGAAGCTGATCGAGCAGAAGACCTATTTGCAGGCGATCCCGTATTTCGACCGGCTCGACTACGTCGCGCCGATGAACCAGGAACACGCGTTCTGTCTGGCTGCGGAAAAACTGCTCGGCATCGCGGTGCCGCGCCGCGGCCAGTTGATCCGGGTTTTGTATTGCGAGATCGGCCGCATCCTGTCGCATCTTCTCAATGTCACCACGCAGGCGATGGACGTCGGCGCGCTGACCCCGCCCTTGTGGGGCTTTGAAGAGCGCGAAAAGCTGATGGTGTTTTACGAGCGCGCCTCCGGCTCGCGGATGCATGCGGCCTATTTCCGGATCGGCGGCGTGCACCAGGACCTGCCGCCGAAACTGATCGACGATATCGACGCCTGGTGCGGTCCGTTCCTCGGCGTGGTCGCCGACCTCGAACGGCTGCTGACCGGCAACCGCATCTTCAAGCAGCGCAACGTCGATATCGGCGTGGTCTCGCTGAAGCAGGCGTGGGAGTGGGGCTTTTCCGGCGTCATGGTGCGCGGCTCCGGAGCGGCCTGGGATCTGCGCAAGGCGCAGCCCTACGAATGCTACGCCGAAATGGATTTCGACATTCCGATCGGCAAGAACGGCGATTGCTACGACCGCTACTGCATTCGCATGGAAGAGATGCGCCAGTCGGTGCGCATCATGAAGCAGTGCATCGTAAAGCTGCGTGCCGCCGACGGGCAGGGACCTGTCGCCATCGAAGACAACAAGATTTTCCCGCCGCGCCGCGGCGAGATGAAGCGCTCGATGGAATCGCTGATCCATCATTTCAAGCTCTACACCGAGGGCTTCCATGTGCCCGCCGGCGAAGTCTACGCCGCGGTCGAGGCGCCGAAGGGCGAGTTCGGGGTGTATCTGGTCGCCGACGGCAGCAACAAGCCCTACAAGTGCAAGATCCGCGCGCCGGGTTTTGCCCATCTGCAGGCGATGGATTTCATCTGCAAGGGCCATCTACTGGCCGACGTCTCGGCGATTCTGGGTTCGCTCGACATCGTGTTCGGAGAGGTCGATCGGTGATCGCGTTGCCGCCCATCCAGTTTGACCGGGCATCGGGAGCTCTTGAGGGAGCCAACCTGTGGGAGCGGACGGCTGCGCTGGCACTGGCGACGGGTTCGAAAATATCCTCACACTTTTCGCATCGCGGCTACAACGGCTGCGCCAATCTGCTGCGCAAGACGCTGCCCGAGCGCAACATCGCGATCAAACTCAATTCCGACGCGACGTTCGAATTCCCCTATGGCGATGGTTACTGGAGCAAGCTGCTCAATCGCTCGTATAGTTATGAGGACGAACTGGAACTGCTGTTCCGGGATTCCGCCAGCGTCGACTACACGCTGCTCGATTGCGGCGCCAATTTCGGTTACTGGTCGGTACTGGTTTCCAGCGCGCCGTTCGGTTCGCACCGGGCGATCGCGATCGAGCCGTCGTCGCAGAATTTTGCCAAGCTCAAGAACAATGCCGAGATCAATGGTCACCGCTTCGAGTTGATGAAGTGCGCGATCGGCGCGGCGCGCGGCACCGCACGGCTGTCCGGTACCAAGCATGAGGCGTTGAGCATCACCGGCAATGCCGGCGGCAGCGGCGAGGACGTGCCGGTGATCGCGCTGGATAATCTGCTCGACGACGGCAAGATTTCGCCTGGCGGCAAATATTTGATCAAGCTCGACGTCGAAGGCGTCGAGGTTGAAGCCATCAAGGGCGGCACGCGTCTGTTGCAGGGCGACAGCGTCCTGCTGTGCGAGGAACACGGCAATGACCCCCGTCATACCGTGTCGCGCTTTATCCTCGAGCAGACGCCGCTCAAGCTGATCGTTTACGATCCCCGCAGCAATCGCCTGGAGACCGTCACCGAGCTTTCGATACTCGACCGCATCAAGGTTTCATCCCACGTCGGCTATAACGTGTTCGGCACCGCAAGCGCATTCTGGCAAAATCGGATCAATGCCCTGAACGCCAACGCCACGCGCCGCATGCAATGAGAGACTGAAAGACAATGTCCGTCCGCCGCCTCGCACCCAAGGAACTACAGCCCGCGAACTTCACGTTCTCGGCGGAAAATCTCGCGTGGGCGAAGGAGCAGATCGCCAAATACCCGCCAGGCCGCCAGGCATCGGCGGTGATACCCATCCTGTGGCGGGTGCAGGAGCAGCATGACGGCTGGGTTTCGGAAGCCGCGATCCGCGCGGTGGCTGATTTGCTTGGCATGCCCTACATCCGGGCGCTCGAGATCGCGACCTTCTACACCATGTTCCAGCTGCAGCCGGTCGGCAAGAAGGCCCATGTCCAGGTCTGCGGCACCACGCCATGCCGGCTGCGCGGCGCCGCCGATATCATCGAGGTGTGCCAGAGCCGCATCCATCATGATCCATTTCACCTGTCCAAGGATGGTGATTTCAGCTGGGAAGAGGTCGAGTGTCTCGGCGCCTGCGTGAATGCGCCGATGGTACTGATCTGGAAAGATACCTACGAGGACTTGACCAAGGAAAACTTCGGCAAGGTGCTGGACGGCTTCGCCTCCGGCAATCTTCCGAAGCCGGGGCCGCAGAATGGCCGTCAGTTCTCCGCCCCCATGGGCGGGCCGACCACGCTGAAGGAAACCACATGACGCGTATCCGCACGCTGGAAGCGTCAAAGCCCGGGAGCGTCGGTGTCATGGGGAAATGGCGCTATATCGCTCTGCATGCCCTGACCGCAGCCACATTCATTTTTCTGTTGCAGCGCTATGGGCTGAATGCCTCGCTGGATTCAAGCCTGTTGTGGGCGCTGACCTTCGGCGGATGCGCCGCCGGCCTCGCCTTCATGCAGTCCAATCGCTGACCCCTGAGGAAGCTTCAAGTCATGCTCGACGACAAGGACCGCATCTTCCGCAATCTCTACGGCCTCGACGACTGGGGTCTTGAGGGCGCGCGCCGCCGTGGCGCCTGGGACGGCACCAAGGCGATCATCGACAAGGGCCGCGACTGGATCATCGCCGAGATGAAGGCCTCCGGACTGCGCGGACGGGGCGGGGCAGGGTTTCCGACCGGGCTGAAATGGTCGTTCATGCCCAAGGAATCGACCGACGGCCGTCCGAGCTATCTCGTGGTCAATGCCGACGAGTCCGAACCCGGCACCTGCAAGGATCGCGAGATCATGCGGCACGACCCGCATCTTCTGGTCGAAGGCTGTCTGATCGCGAGCTTCGCGATGAACGCGCACGCCTGCTACATCTACGTGCGCGGCGAATTTATCCGCGAGCGCGAGCATCTGCAGGCCGCGGTCGATCAGGCCTATGCGGCCAAGCTGATCGGCAAGGACAATATCAACGGCTGGCCGTTCGACCTCTATGTGACTCACGGCGCCGGCGCCTATATCTGCGGTGAAGAGACCGCGCTCTTGGAAAGCCTCGAAGGCAAGAAGGGGATGCCGCGGCTGAAGCCGCCGTTTCCGGCCAATGTCGGTCTGTATGGCTGTCCGACCACCGTCAATAACGTCGAGTCGATCGCGGTCGCGCCGGATATTCTGCGGCGTGGTGCGGCGTGGTTCGCCGGTATCGGCCGGCCCAACAATGTCGGCACCAAGCTGTTTTGCATCTCCGGCCATGTCGAGCGTCCCTGCAACGTCGAAGAGGCGATGGGAATTCCGTTTCGCGAATTGATCGAGCGCCATTGCGGCGGCGTCCGCGGCGGCTGGGATAATCTCAAGGCGGTGATTCCCGGCGGCTCCTCGGTGCGCATGGTGCCGGCGGAACAGATCATCGATACGCCGATGGATTTCGACAGCCTGGGCAAGCTGCGCTCCGGCCTTGGCACCGCCGCCGTCATCGTGATGGACAAGTCGACCGACCTGATCCAGGCGATCGCGCGAATCTCCT
>NZ_JBEKCZ010000013.1:0-44717 GCF_050014615.1 Bradyrhizobium sp.
TGGTTTATCTTCATCCCACTCGTCCTGGCAGGATACTGCGCCAATTTCCGAGCTAAGACTGTGATCTAGATGACAAAAAATACAATTCTAGACGAATTAGCCATATCCGGCGGAAATTGCTGTCCGATACAACCCTGCCACGAGCTTGGCAGCGATTTCGTCCGTTGGAACGCAATATCGATAAAATTGTCGGCAAATCCGCGAGGCGGATTTCAGCCTGTTTGGCAGTTTCCCGCCGACCCTGGCCGACTTTAAGCAGAATAAAAGCCCGCCCGCGCATCATCGCCCGCGAAACGATCCGGTCACGAGCAGGCTCATGCCGCGCCGAAAGTCCGGACAAAGGGGCGTCAGATGGGAATTTTCGGTCATTCGCGCGCGTGGCGTGTCGTCGCACTGGTATGGGGCATGATCTGGTTCGGTCCGGCGGCCGATCTCTCCGCCGGCACACTGACTTCGCCCGGCGCCATGGATCTGATCCGGAAGTCCGCCGAGCCGTTCGGGCTGTTCGTTTCCAAAGTGTCGGCGGGAGATCTGCGAGAAAAATGGCTGGGCGTCGAGCGCAAGCTCGACGACGAAAGGGTACAACTGGCGCTTTGCGACGGCGACCGTGAGCGCTGCGTATCGCCGGCTGCCCTGCAACTCCTTGCCATCGTGGACAATGCAAGAGCCCGCGACGGACGCGCCCGCCTCGGCGAGATCAACCGCGCGATCAATCTGGCGATCAGGCCGATGAGCGATCTGGCTCAATATGGCCAGGTCGACGTGTGGAGTTCGCCGCTCGTCACCTTCGCCACCGGCGCCGGGGACTGCGAGGACTATGCGATCGCGAAATTCGTCGCGCTGCGCCTGGCCGGGGTATCCCCCGACGATCTGCGGATCGTCGTGATGCGAGACACCATCCATGGCGAGGACCACGCCGTCGCCGTGGCGCGGCTGGACGACCGCTGGCTCACGCTGGACAATCGCCGCATGGCGATGGTCGAGGACACCGACGTCAGGAACATCCGGCCGTTGTTTGTCATCGATCAAAACGACGTCATGAAGTATGTCGATAGAACCCCGGCGATGGTGCAGAACGATACCACCCAGCCCGGCCTGATCTCACCGTCCAACTAGCCCTCCGGCCCGGCGGCCGCAGGGGCAGCCCCTAAAGCGCATCGGCTCTGTACCAAGCTATTATCAAGGCACGATCGCGGCAATCCAGGCCTGCGATCACTTGTCCAGGCATTCGCTGACGAATGCCGCCCGATCCCTGCGCAAGACCTTGGCCGCATCGGCCTTCCTCGAGCATTCGAACAGCTTGATTTGCTCGGCGCGGCGCTGTTCGGCGACGGCACGGTATTCAGGCGCGACAGCGTTCGGATCGACAAGTTTTTCGGCAAAGCCGGCGCCGGACCCAAGGACGAAAATCATGACCAGGCCGAGGGGCAAGGCCGGCCTGACCGGCCATCTGCGGTCAAATACGGCGGTTCCGGAAATTCTCTTCATTGGTACACATCTAGTCCGCTAATGACGGATAGTCCGCCATAACGGACACCCGGGGTTCGATCGCTGCAATATCGCCATGGTATCACACCTGCGGCCGGCATCAAATATCGGCCGGCAAGCCGCGGTAACCTGAAAGCGCGGCAATAATTTCATTTCGCCGCGACGTTTGAGAAGCTAGCATGACGGACGATATTCTGTTTTTTTCTTGAGCGGAGATTGGGATGCGGGCAATTGTGCTGGCTGTCGTTGCCATCCTGCTTGGGCTGGCACACCCCGCGCGGGCGGAAAACCCGGCGGATTCCGACCGATCGATCGGCGATATCCTGCCACTGTTTGGCAAGAATCATTGCGAAGAAGTGAAAGTCCCCGCGGATCAGTTGTTTTGTGGCGACCCCGAGCTCAACGGCATAGCCGCCAGACTGAGCAGCGCGATCCAGGAACGGCTTAACAGGATTCCGAACCGCCGCATCGCGATTGCGGAAAATGCCGAATGGGTCAGAGATCGCAATTCAAGCTGCGGCATCTTCGGGCGGCAAAACGTTTCCAGCCGGGATATCAGACCGGTCAGGGATTGCCTGTTGAAGGAAACCGAGGAGAGAATCGCAATCTTGACCGATCCGAACTTCGATTGCCTTGCCACCAATACCACCGCTGGAACGCTGATATGCGCCGATCCCGCCTTGGCCATCGCAAAGACCGAACTCAATGAACATGTTTTGGGACTGATCGCCAGGTTGAGGGAGAACGAAGCGCGAGACGCGTTCGCCGAATTCGATCGATGGAGCAGGGAACGCGATCGGAAGTGCGATCTGGCCGACAAGGATAACGTCCCGCTGCAGGAGCTGTCGTCATCCGAGGGCTGTCTGGCGGATTATTTCACCCGCAAATCAGCCGAGGTCGTTGCCGCCAAGGGAGACCCCAAGCGGGTTTTTGGACGACATCCGCTTTCGCCCTCGCCGGATGCCGACGCCGTCGACTTGTGTGTCGCGCAAATCCATTCGGCCAATGCCTGCGAAGATTTCCTGACCGTGAGCCGCGTCTTTCAGATCAGCCGTGAGGTGACCGAGCAGAACGCCACCGTGACCGCCGCGGTCGAAATGGTCGTGCTCTCGCCATTTGCGGTCTGCAGTCCGATCGCTTCGAGCTGCACGGGCACCTGCTGGGATATCAGAGCGGGCAAGCCGAAGCCGATGCCCGGAAGCCGGGACAGTTTCTCGGTGGCGCACCGCGTCAGGATCGAAAAATCGTTCGCGTTCCAGAAAACAGATGACGGCTGGCGCTGTAATTCGCCGGCGCTGCAGCCGGTAGAAGTCGGGGTCGCGACCAGCGGCCCGTAGAGGCGGGAAGCGCGGGGCCCGACTGCGCCGGCATGCGGCACGTTCCCGGGCTTGAACTGCTCTGGCATACCAGCGATCCGTTCGCGGCTTCGCAATCCGAGCACCAAATCGTCTTCCCTGATGTTGCACCGCGTCAGACGGGCGTTGTATTTCGCTTGGCGGAAAAACAGCACAGCTTTTGTTTTCGTGTCGTTTGACGATGGCGTCGGGACACACGCACGCCCCCTTTTGTTTACGTATTGACGCTTTCGGTTTTCGGGAAGATTGTCGGTGCCACGCAGCGTCAGAAAAAATGGACGCGCATACATTGGGAGGGACCCGCATGATACGCATCGCGCTTGCCGCAGGCCTTGCTATGCTCGCTCCGTTCGGGGCGAATGCTCAGACGACCGATCAACTAGTCAAGGGTGCGACCGACACATCGAACGTGCTCAATTATGGCATGGGCTATAACCTGCAGCGGTTCAGTCCGCTCACCCAGATCAACAAGGACACCGCCAAAAACCTGGTACCGGTTTGGAACTACAGCCTTGCCGATGATCGGAGCGAGGAATCGCAGCCTCTCGTCTACAAGGGCGTCATTTATGTCACCACCCACGCCGCAACGATGGCGGTCGACGTCAAGACCGGCAAACAGATTTGGAAAACCAAGGTCGAGTATCCCGCTGAAACACCCCGGATCGTGTGCTGCGGCATCATCAATCGCGGTGCCGCGATCTATGACGGCAAGCTGTTCCGGACCACGCTCGACGCCAATGTGATCGCGCTCGATGCCGTGACAGGCAAGGAGCTCTGGCGTCAGAAGGCGGCCGACATCAAAGAGGGCTATTCGATGACGGTGGCGCCACTCGTCGCCGACGGGATCGTCTTGACCGGCATCTCCGGGGCCGAGTTCGGCACCCGCGGTTTCATCGACGGATGGGATCCGGCGACCGGCAAGCATCTGTGGCGGACCAATACGATACCCAGTCCGGATGAGCCCGGTGGCGACACCTGGAAGGGCGACACCTGGAAGCTGGGTGGCGGATCGACATGGATCACCGGCTCGTATGATGCCGAACTGAATACGGTCTATTGGGGTATTGGCAACCCCGGGCCGTTCAACTCGGCGGTGCGCCCCGGCGACAATCTCTACACCTGTTCCGTGCTCGCGCTCGAACCGAAAACCGGCAAGATCAAGTGGCACTATCAGTTCTCGCCGAACAATCCGTTCGACTATGACTCGGTCGCCGAGATGGTGCTCGCCGACCTCAATGTCGGCGGCAAGCCGACCAAGGTGCTGATGGATGCCAACCGCAACGGCTTCTTCTATGTCCTCGACCGGACCGACGGGAAACTGCTCGCGGCCAATCCTTACGTGAAGGTCAACTGGGCTTCCGGCATCGACATGAAGACCGGCCGCCCGATCGAGACGGACGTCGTCAAGGACGCCCGCGACGGCAAGAAGGTCACCGTCTATCCGTCGATCCTCGGCGGCAAGAACTGGGAGCCGATGTCGTTCAATCCGCAGACCGGGCTTGCCTATGCCAATACGCTTGCCTTCGGCGGCCACTACAAGAGCGAGCCGGCAACCTACAAGGCCGGCGAATGGTATGTCGGCATGGATCTCACCGACGTGTGGGATTGGGGTGACGGACCGCGTGGCCACCTCAAGGCGATCGATCCCTTGAGCGGAAAGACCAAGTGGGAAGTGCCGAGCGACATCCCGCGCTTCTCGGGCGTGCTGTCGACGGCCGGTGGCGTCGTGTTCTCCGGCCAGTTGACCGGCGAGTTTGAAGCCTTCGACGCCAACGACGGCAAGAAGCTGTGGAGCTTCCAGACCGGCTCGGGCATCGAGGGACAGCCGGTGACCTGGCAGCAGGACGGTGTCCAGTATGTCGCTGTCACCAGCGGCTATGGCGGCGTCTACTCGATCTTCTCCGGCGATGAGCGGCTCGCCAAAGTGCCGGCCGGCGGCTCACTGTGGGTGTTTGCGGTAAAGAACTGATCGCGGATCGCACGTGACGCAGAGAGTACACTTGTGGACGGCGGCGTTTTACGCCGCCGTCGTGACGGCCGCTATCGCTGACATGACGATACCGGCCGCCGCACAGCAACCAACCAGCGGCGACGATCAGGCACCCGTCGCCCTGGGCCCAAAAACCTACGCGCAGAATTGCTCGCATTGCCACGGACCCAACATGGTCAATGCCGGCACCATCACGCCCGACCTGCGCAAGTTTCCCGACGACAAAGAGCGCTTCTTCACCACGGTGAAACTGGGCAAGAACGGCAAGATGCCGCCCTGGGGCGACGTCCTCAGCGACGATCAGATCGCCGGTCTGTGGGCCTATATATCGAGCCGGAGAGATCGATGAGTATCTGGCAGACGAGGAGGCGCTGGCAGATAAGGCCTCGGCAAATAAGGCCCTGGCAAGCGGCATCTGGCGCGGCCGCCCTGCTGGTGGCGATGGCCGCGATGACGGCAGCCCGCGCCGACGAAGTTCTGAAAATCTGCCTCGACGAGGAGCTGCCCCCGCTCTCGGTGCATCATCGGGGCAAGCCTGACAGCGGATTCGACGTCGCGCTGGCCCAGGCTATCGCGGGACGGCTCGGTCGACCGCTCAAGATTCAATGGTTCGAAAGCAAGCTCGACGAGGATTCGAGTCCGGCCCTCGAAGCCAATGCCCTGCTCTCGGACGGCCGCTGCTCGCTCGTCGGCGGTTACGCGCTGACGAAGGATTCGCTGGTTGTTCCGGGCGTCAAGACCGCGAAGCCGCCCGATTTCGAGGGCGCCACGCGCGATGATCGCAGGCGCCGCGTGCCGCTCGGCGTGCTCGTGCCGAGCCAGGCCTATATCTATTCGCCCTTGACGATCGCGCTTGGTCCCAAAGCGCGCGACCGCCGCATCACCGGTGTCGGCGACCTCGCCGGACTTCGCATCGGGATCGAAAGCGGAACCCTGGCCGACGCGATTCTGATGAGGTTCGACAACGGGCGGCTGATCGACGACATCACGCATCTGGTTCCCGGCCGGGACGATCTGCTCGGCACGCTCGATCGCGGCGATCTCGACGCAACGCTGCTCGACCTGCGCCGGCTCGACGCCTACCGCGCCACCCATCCGGACACCAAGCTCGCGGGCTCCGGATACTTTTATCCGATCGGCGCCAATCGCGGTTATGTCGGCCTCGCCAGCGACCCGGGCCTCCTGGTCGCGGTCAACCAGGCGCTGACCGACTTGCAGGCTGCCGGAACCATCGCTCAGCTCGGTCAGGCGGCCGGCCTCACCTATCTGCCGCCCCGCGAGCCGATGATTCTTGGCGACGTGTGGCAGCAGATACTCCAGAAGTGATCAGCAGCCCTGCGCATCGGTGCGGCCAGCTCTGACATTGCCTGACAATTTGTGCGCATTGGCGGGATTTGCAGTCCTCGATTCACCACGCCGAAATAACTTGGGTCCATGGTTCGCGGCGGCTGTAAACCTGGATTGTCCCGACGTCATGAATTCAGATCAATCCGCCCTGCAGGTGCGAGGGTTAACAAAACGTTTTGACCGCCTTGCGGTCGACGCGCTCGATCTCACCATCCGCACCGGTGAATTCTATGCCCTGCTCGGGCCAAACGGCGCCGGCAAGACCACGACCTTGCGCATGGTGGCCGGCCTGTTGCGACCCGACGCCGGTACGGTCTCGGTGCTCGGCATCGATGCGCTCAACGATCCCGTCGCCGCCAAGCAGATTACAGCGTGGGTGTCGGACGAGCCGATGATCTACGACAAGCTGACCCCGCTGGAATATCTCGAATTCGTCGCCGGCCTCTGGGGCATCGACCCCACGGTCTCCGAGCCATCGGCGCGCGATCTGCTGGCGTCACTCGGTCTGGAACCGCATCTGCATGAACGCTGCGAGGGGTTTTCCAAAGGCATGCGCCAGAAAGTCGCGCTCGCGGGCGCTCTGGTACATGACCCCCGGCTGATTATCCTGGACGAACCTCTCACCGGCCTCGACGCGGTGTCCGCACGTCACGTCAAGGGATTGCTTGGAGAACGGGTGCGCGGCGGCTGCACCGTGATCATGACCACGCATATTCTGGAAGTGGCCGAACGCATGGCCGACCGTATTGGTGTCATCGCCTCGGGACGGCTTGTCGCCGAAGGCACGCTCGCCGAACTGCGCCAGCAGAACGGCAAAAACGACACCAGCCTCGAAGACATGTTTATCGCGCTGGTCGACACCGAGGCCGCCGCGGCATGACGACGTCAGCGCTGACCTGGTTTGCCCGGCATGAAATCCGACTGGCATGGCGCGAATGGCTCGCGATGATGACGGCTGGCCGGCGCGGCCGAGATCGCATCGCCATCATTGGCTTGATTGTCCTTGCCGCGTTCCTGCATCTGCCGGCCTATGCGGTGATCGGCCGCTTTGCCGGTCTTCAGGCGCCGCTCGACAAATCCAGCCTCATCGTCATCACCGCGACCATCTTCCTGGCGTGGGCCCTGATGTTGTCGCAGGCGATCGAATCCGTGACGCGGGTGTTCTACGCCCGCGCCGATCTCGACCTGATCATGTCGTCGCCGGTCACGCTGGCCAACGTGTTTTCGGTGCGCATCGCCGCGATCGCATTGTCGGTCACCGCGATGGCGCTGTTGTTGTCGACACCGTTCGTCGACGTTCTCGTGATCGGCGGTGGCATCAGATGGTTCGCGATCTATGGCGTCGTCATCGCCATCGGCCTGAGCGCCGCGGCGGTCGCGATCGCGGTGACCATCCTGCTGTTTCGGTCGATCGGCCCGAGCCGGACCCGGCTGGTCGCGCAAATTCTGGCCGCCATCATCGGCGCCGGTTTCGTGATCGCGCTGCAGATCGCCGCCATCCTGTCTTATGGCACGCTGTCGCGGTTCACGATTCTGACATCGGACAAGGCCGCGGCTTTTGCGCCTGATGCAGGTAGCATCGTCTGGTGGCCGGCGCGCGCCGCGCTTGGCGATAGCGAGGCGTTGCTGCTTTTGCTGGCCGGCGGCCTCGTGCTGCTCGGCGTCGTGATGGCGATCTTCTCGGCCCGGTTTGCGGATACCGCCATCAGCGCTTCGGCGAACGCAATTCCGGCCCATCAAGGCTCGCGCACAAAAGCCTTCCGTGCCGGCTCGCGGCAGCAGGCGCTGCGACGAAAGGAATTCGTGCTGCTGCGGCGCGATCCCTGGCTGGTATCGCAGAGCCTGATGCAGTTGCTCTATCTGGTGCCGCCGGCGCTGATGCTGTGGCGAAGCTTTGCCGACAGTTCAGCCGCCATCGTGCTGATCACGCCCGTTATCGTGATGGCCGCGGGCCAACTCGCCGGCGGCCTCGCGTGGCTGACCATCTCCGGCGAAGACGCCGCCGATCTGGTGGCAACCGCGCCGCTGCCATCCTCGCGCGTGATTCGCGCCAAGATCGAGGTGGTATTGATCGCGATCGCCGTCCTGTTCGCGCCGCTGGTGATCGCGCTGATGTTTGCCTCGCCAATGCAGGCGGCAATCACCGCCGTCGGAATCATCACCGCGGCGGCGACGGCGACCGCGATTCAACTCTGGTTTCGCGTGCAGGCCCGGCGCAGCCAGTTTCGCCGCCGCCAGACGTCGTCACGGCTGGCGACATTCGCGGAAGCCTTTTCGTCAATCGGATGGGCCGCGACCGCGGCACTGGCGCTGGCAATTCCTCTCGCCGCGCTCGTCAGTGGCCTGCTGACCGCAGCCATTGTCGCCGCGACCTGGACCATCAGCCCGCGGCGGGGGTGAACAGCATATCGATGGTTTCCTGACGCTCCATTGGCTGAATACACCTTCGCGATTCCATTCTACGCGTTACGCTTCGCTATTCCGCCCTACGCCTTAATCAACTCCAGCACCGCCGCCGCGAACGCCTCCGGCTCTTCCTGGGGAAGATTATGGCCCGCATGCGGGATGACGTGGTGGGTGCGGCGGCTGGTGAACTTCGAGGCACTTGCGGTACCGTCGGTCGCGGGGACAACGCCGTCCGCGTCACCGTCCAGCGTGATGGCGGGCACGGCAATGGCAGGCAGCGCCGCCAGCCGGCGTTGCAGATCGGCATATTGCGGATCGCCGTCGGCCAGGCCGAAGCGATGGCGATAGCTGTGGATCACGACATCGACATAGTCCGGATTATCGTGCGCCACCGCCGTCCGCTCGAAGGTCGCATCGTCGAAATGCCAGTTCGGCGACCACTGCTTCCATAATATTTTCGCGATCTCGTGCCGGTTGGCAGCAAGACCGGCCCGCCCGCGCTCCAGTTGAAAATAATATTGGTACCAGAGCGGGACTTCATGCTCCGGCTTCACCGGGACCATCGCCTTGGCGATATTCTGAATAAGATAGCTATTGACCGACACCAGACCGATACAGCGATCCGGCCACAACGCCGCTGCCACGCAGGTGGCGCGGCCGCCCCAGTCATAGCCGGCGAACACCGCGCGTTTAATCGAAAGCGCATCCATCAGCGCGATCAGGTCCGCGCCCATCGCGGCCTGCTCGCCCGAGCGCGGCGTCGCCTTGTCGAGAAAGCGGGTCGGACCATAGCCGCGCAAATAGGGAACGATGGTACGGCACCCCCCGGCCGCCAGCCGGGGGACGACATCGACATAGGAATGAATGTCGAACGGGAAGCCGTGCAGGAGCATCACCACCGGGCCGTCCGCCGGCCCTTCCTCGTAATAGGCGATATTGAGAACGCCGGCATCGATGTGACGAAGTGGTTCCAGCCGGCGCGACGAGGGGGCACGCGCGGGCATGACGGATTGCCCGGCCTCGGCAAAGGCCGTTCGCGTCGGTGTGAACTCCATGGCAGCAACTCCCGATATGGCGGTTCCGAGAATGAGGCGACGCTGGCGGTCGATCGGTTCAGGCATCAATTCTCCGGGATTTATCACCTGCCTTGCATGGCGCCGGACAGCGAGACGAAGATCACGAAAGCGATCCATGGCCATTATAGCGCCGGGCGTCAGTCATTTCACGCCCGCTCAACGCGGCTATGCATCATCGCCGCCATGACGGACACCCAATTCGGCAGTACAGTGCCGTTCTCGGCATCTTGGGAAGCAGGCCTGCCATGTTGCGATTCCTGACGGTTGTCTTCGCCTTGCTCGGCCCGCTGGCCGCACCGGCGGCCGCCCAGGATGTTCCCCGTTCCAGCGAATGCCTGGCGATGTCGCAGGCACAGCCCCGCGCCACGCCAGTCAGTCTTCGGCTGGCCGCCGCCAGGGCGGACGAGGTCGCCATCACCTATGCCGGGCATTCGACCTATTATATCGATACGCCCGGCGGCGTGCGGATCGCGACGGACTACAACGGCTACTACAAGGTGGGCCGGCTGCCCGATGTGGTGACCATGAACCGCGCACACAGCACGCACTACACGCTGTTTCCGGATCAGCGCATTCAACATGTGCTGCACGGCTGGAACGATGACGGAACGCCTGCGCAAATCTCGGAGCGCATCGGCGATGTGTTGATCCGCAATGTGACCACCGACATCCGCAGATATTTCGGCGACGATTCCAACGGCGAGATGATCAAGGACGGCAACTCGATCTTCATTTTCGAGGTCGCCGGCCTGTGCATCGGTCATCTCGGGCACTTGCATCACCAGCTCGACGAGAGCCACTTCGCCGCCATCGGCCGGCTCGACATCGTGATGGTGCCGATCGACGGCACCTATACGATGTCGCTCGACGGCATCTCGGATATCACGCGGCGGCTGCGCGCCTCCGTGGTGCTGCCGATGCATCGCTTCATGACCCCGCTCGACGAATTCATGCGCCGGATCGGCCAGCAATTCGCGATCGACGAGCGGACCGAGCGCACCCTGATGATTTCGCGGGATACGCTGCCGGGCACGCCGACGGTGATCATTCTGCAGGGAATTTGAAGCCCCTTCCAAACTCGGTCTCCACGCAAAGCAAGAACAGGGAAGGACGATCCATGGTTGCCAGCAGTGCCGCCACCCCAAAGAGCGGCCTCTACGCCGATCCGCGCCCGGACTGGCTTGCTTTGCACCAGGAGGAAATCATCGATCCCAGCCGTCCGATCGTCGATCCCCATCATCATCTGTGGGATCGCGGCGGGCAACGTTACCTGATCGAGGAAATCACCGCGGACATCGCCTCCGGCCATAACGTGGTCGCGACCGTCTATGTCGAGGCCCGCTCGATGTATCGCGCCGGCGGACCCGAAGCGTTCCGCCCCGTGGGAGAGATTGAATTTGCCAATGGCGTGGCGGCGATGAGCGCGAGCGGCGGATACGGTCCCGCTGCGGTCTGCGCCGGCATCGTCGGCCACGCCAATCTGTTGCTGGGTGAAGGCGCCCGCGCCGTGCTCGAAGCGGAAATTGTCGCCGGCCAGGGCCGTCTGCGTGGTATCCGGCATTCTTCCGCATGGGACGCGGATGCCGATGTCGCCGGCATGTATGCGACGCGACCGAAGGGCCTGCTGCTCGATTCCGCATTCCGCAGGGGGTTTGCCTGCCTCGCACCGCTCGGCCTCAGCTTCGATGCCTGGCTGTTTCACCCGCAGATCGGCGAGCTGACCGATCTTGCCCATGCCTTTCCCGACACCCAAATCGTGCTCGATCATTGCGGCGGTCCGGTCGGCATCGGCCGTTATGCGAACCGGCGCGAGGAGATCTTTCCGGCATGGAAGGCGTCGATCCGGGAAATAGCTGATTGCCCCAATGTGGTCGTGAAGCTCGGCGGGCTGGCCATGCGCGTGCTCGGCCATGATTTTCACGAACGCCCGATGCCGCCCTCGTCGGAGGAGCTCGCTGCGGCGTGGCGCCCTTATATCGAGACCTGCATCGAAGCCTTTGGCCCTGGGCGCGGCATGTTCGAAAGCAACTTTCCGCCGGATAAAGGCCAGTGCAGCTATCAGGTGATCTTCAACGCCTTCAAACGTATCGCCGCGCCCTGCAGCGAGACCGAGAAGGCCGCATTGTTTTCGAAGACAGCGACGGATTTTTACCGGCTGAAGCCTGGTGTCTAGCCGGACCCCACCAGGCTCGCGGTCTGGCGCTTCTCGGACGGCAGCATGATCCGCTTGAGCTTTTTGAACACCCGCAGCGCGAAGCCGAGCAACATCGGCTGGGTGGTACGACAGAACGCAAGTTTGCGGACGTGACCCTCGACATGCCATCTGGCATGCGCGCCGTCCTTGAAGAAGATGACATCGCCCGCGCTGTAGCGGGTTGGGTTCATCGTATCGTTTTCAAGGACGATCGAGCCCTCAAGAATCAGGATCGTCTCGTCGAAATCATAATACCAGTCGAACTTGCCTTCGCTGCACTGCCAGACCATGGTCGACGCCAGCCCATCCGCGCTTTTTGACAGCACGCAGCATTGCGCTTCCGGATTGCCTTCGATGATCCAGGACGGATCGATCGGTCTCGGTGTCAGGTTCACGACGAGATTGGTGGTTTCAATCAGCGCGCGGGACATCAGGGACCTCAACGAATATTCAAAAAAGGCTTAAGAACCAGAAGCATGTAGCTTGGCGAAGCTCGACGCCAAGCTAATAATAATCTTTTAAGCATTCCTTACGGCGATCGCTTCAAAATGCGTCAACGGATCGGCGAAAAGCCAATCAAGTTGCGGCTTTACCAGTCGGGATCGCCCGCGCCGCTCAACCGTTGCGGAACGTATAGGCGTAGCCGTTGATGGCGGGTGCGCCGCCAAGATGCGCGTAGAGAACCTTCGACCCTTCCGGGAAATGGCCCTTCTTCACGAGGTCGATCATGCCTTGCATGGACTTACCTTCGTAGACGGGGTCGGTAATCATGCCTTCGAGGCGCGCGCACAGGCGGATGGCCTCCTTGGTCTCCTGCGAAGGAACGCCATAGGCCGGGTAGGCATAATCCTCCACCAGAACGACGTCCTCTTCGACAATCTCCCTGCCGAGATCGACGAGACCAGCGGTGTTCCTCGCGATCGCAAGCACCTGCGCCTTGGTCTGCGCCGGCGTGAAAGATGCGTCGATGCCGATCACCTTGCGTTCGCGGCCATCCCTGGCGAAACCGACCAGCATGCCGGCGTGGGTCGAGCCGGTGACAGTGCAAACGACGATGTAGTCGAAGGCAAAACCGAGCTCCTTTTCCTGCGCTCGCACCTCCTCGGCGAAGCCGACATAGCCGAGGCCGCCATATTTGTGGACCGAGGCGCCTGCCGGGATCGCGTAGGGCTTGCCGCCCTTGGCCTTCACGTCCTCGATGGCCGCTTCCCAACTCTCGCGGATGCCGATGTCGAATCCTTCGTCGACCATTTCGACATCAGCGCCCATGATCCGGCTCAGCAGGATGTTGCCGACGCGATCGTAGACAGCATCTTCATGCGGCACCCAGCTTTCCTGAACCAGCCGGCATTTCATCCCGATTTTCGCCGCGACGGCGGCGACCATGCGGGTGTGGTTCGACTGCACGCCTCCGATCGAGACCAGCGTATCGGCATTGGATGCGATGGCGTCGGGAATGATATATTCGAGCTTGCGCAGCTTATTGCCGCCAAAAGCCAGTCCCGAATTGCAGTCCTCGCGTTTCGCGTAGAGTTCGACCTTGCCGCCGAGATGCGCGCCAAGGCGCTCCAGTTTCTCGATATGCGTGGGCCCGAAGGTGAGTGGATAGCGTTCGAATTTTTCCAGCATGCGAAGTGCCCTTCCGTCGGCCGCTCAGATGCACGGAAACCTAGCATTGTCAGTGAGGAAGGTGCTCTCGAAGTCGGTCGCAAGGTTGCGCCACATGAATAGCTTTTGTACGAATTGTGTAGTAATATTCGGTATTATTGTAAAAATATGGAAGATTCTTCCATGCCCCGGCAAATCGATCGGATCGATCTAAAAATGCTGCGCCTGCTTCAGGGCAACGGGCGGCTCACCAACGCCGAACTGGCGCAACTGGTCGACGTCAGTCCCGCGACGTGTCACCGCCGGACCCAGGCGCTGTTCAAGGATGGCTACATCAGCCGCGTACGCGCGATGATCGTGCCACAGAAGGTCGACAGGGGCGCACTGGTGATGGTCGGCGTTGTTCTCGATCGCTCGACGCCGGAGAGTTTCGCGGCGTTCGAAAAAGCCGTCGCCAAATTAAAATTCATACTCGATTGCCACCTGGTCGCCGGCGACTTCGATTATTTCCTGAAGATCCGGGTCGAAGACATGGCGGATTTCAACCGGATTCACGGCGAACAGTTGATCGCGCTGCCCGGCGTTCGGCAGACGCGAACGTTCTTTGTCATGAAGGAGGTCGTCGATAACGCTCCGCTCGACTTCTGATCGGCGAACAGCTCGTCACTTAAGACCGCAGAAGTCCGCGCCTGATCGATCTTCAACCTCGCGAACGTGCGAGAAATCTGTCAGGCCCACTCGCCCTTGCGGAAGACCGGCACCCGCCGGCCATCGGCGTAAAGGCCGTCGATGTCGAGCTGGTCCGAACCGATCATCCAATCGATGTGGATCAGGCTCTTGTTGCCGCCCTGCGCGGCGATCTGCTCGGGCGAGAGACTGGTGCCGTCGACGAAGCACTTGGAATAGCATTGGCCGAGCGCGATATGACAAGCGGCGTTTTCGTCGAACAGCGTGTTGAAGAACAACAGCCCGCTTTTCGAGATCGGCGAGGAATGCGGCACCAGTGCCACTTCGCCGAGCCGGCGCGCGCCCTCATCGGTATCAAGCACCTTGTTTAGGACTTCCTCGCCACGGGTGGCCTTGGCCTCGACGATGCGCCCCTCTTCGAAACGCACCGCGATGTTATCGATCAGCGAACCCTGATAGGACAGCGGCTTCGAACTGATGACATGGCCGCTGACCCGCCGGGCATGCGGCGTGGTGAAAACCTCCTCGGTCGGGATATTGGCGTTGCAGGTGATCCCGTTTTTGGCCGTGGAGCCACCGCCTTGCCATTCGTGGCCATGGGCAAGCCCGATCGTCAGGTCGGTCCCGGGTCCGGAATAATGCAGGGCGTCGAATCGCAATCCGTTCAGCCATTCGGTCCGGTTGCGCAGCACGGCATTGTGCTTCTGCCAGGCCGTGATCGGATCATCATTATCCACCCGCGAGGCCGCGAAGATCGCGTCCGCCAGCTTTGCGACAGCGACATCCTCTTCGTCGTCGGGAAAGACCAGTCTGGCCCATGACGCCGACGGATAGGCGATGATGTTCCAGTTGATATCGAAGTTGACGATTCGCTCCAGCGCCGGCTTGTAGGCAATGGAATTGGCCTTGCTGGCGCGCGCGACCCTGGACGGATCCTCGCCGGACAGCAGCATCGGGTTGTCGGCGACAATGGCGAGCCTCGCGGTATTGCCAGCGAAGGCTTTCGACATCCCCTCATAGAGCCAGCTGGCAGCGCGGTCGAAACCATCGTCGCGTCCGAACCGATAGCGCGACAGCGTGACCGCCTCATCGGACAGGATGGGGGTCACGAGGCCGGCACCGGCCTTATAGGCATGCTCGGCGATCCTGCGCACCAAGGGCAGCGCCACGGTCGGCGCCGTCACCAGCAGATCCTGTCCGGGCTCGAGCCGCAGCCCGACCTTGATCGCGACTTCGGCGAGACGGTCGAGTTTGACGGGATCGATCGGCTCTGTAGTGTTGCGTTCGGATGCGGTCATGAAGGTTCGGCCTGTCGTTTGGTGGACTATGATTGTACTGGCATATTAACGCGTCGCGCCCGAAGTTTAACATCGCAACGCACAACAGAATCCGCAAAACACAGGAAATTTATCGTCGAGTGCGTGGGCTCGCGACCCACTGGCTATTCCGCCGCGCGCGATGGGATGCCGCTATCTGATCTACGAGCCGGGCCGGCGGACGGTTTCACGTGGTTTGGCACCGCCCGCCGGCTGGTGTCGCGGCCTATTTCGCGGGTTCCGTCGTCGACCACAGCACCGATTTGGCATCCTTCTCGTAAGCCATGCCCTTGGGATAGCTGATCAGCTCCATCTGCAGGCCCCACGGGGTGAAGAAATACAGGATCGACTGCCCGGCCGCGGGCCCTTCCTTGATCGGGATCGGTCCCTGCATCGTCTTGACATTCTTGGCCTTCAGGTATTCTGCCGCCTTGTCGATGTCGTCGACATAGAGCGCAATATGGTGCCCGCCAATGTCGCTGTTCTTCGGCAACGTCTTGGCCTGGTCAGGCGACTGGTACTGAAACAGCTCGATGTTGGAACCATAGCCGCAGCGGACCATGCTGATCTCGTCGATGACGGCGCGCGGATTGACGTTGACGACATCCTGCATGAACGTCCCCTTGTCATCCGAGAACGGCCCGAACGACATCGCGTGCGAACACCCGATCACATCGGTGAAGAAGGCGGTGGCGGCCTTGATGTCCGGCACGGTGATGCCGGTGTGGTCGTGACCACGCAGGCCCGGAATCGAATCCGCCGACGCCAGCTGCGGCGATGCGCCGATGACGAGGGTGGCAAGTGCGGCAACCAAAACTCTCGATGTCTTCATGATTTTCCTCATTGTTTTGCGTTGGATGGATTACGAATGCTGCGCTCGATTGTGGGCCTAGCCCGGCGACGCCAATTGACGTTCAACCGCCTTCGGATCGTGCGCGAGACCCTGAGCGATGCCGCGCGCCATTTCGCCGACATAGATGTCTTCCTCGCCGGCCTCGAAGCCATCGAGGATCTCGGTTGCGGCATCGGCCGTCGTCATTTTCGGAATCGGCAGCCCGGCCGTCATCCGCGTATCGACCGCGCCGGGCAGCGCCGCGGCGACGTGAACTCCCTGCGGCGCCAGCTCACCACGCAATCCCTGCGTCAGGCTGAGCGCCGCCGCCTTGGAGGCGCAATAGGATCCCATGAATGGCAGGTTCACGCGCGCCAGTATCGTCAGGATGTTGAGCACGGCGCCGTGATTGGCGATCAGCGCGGGTGCGAAGGCCCGCGTTACGCGAAGCGGCCCGATATAATTGGCCTCGATTTCCCGGCTCGCAATCGTCAGATCCGGAGCGGTCATGAAGCTGGTATTGTGATTGATGCCGGCATTGTTGATCAATAGCGTGACGTCGGCCGCCATCGCTGCCGCCTTCTTGACGTCGTCGTCGCTGCTGACATCCATCTTGATCGGAACCAGATGGTCGGACGCGACCAGTCCGGAAATATCCCGCGCCGCGGCGTAGATCTTGGCGGCGCCTCGTGCCGCGAGCCCGGCGATCAGCGCCTGCGCAATCGCGCCGCTGGCCCCAGTAATGAGAACGACAGAACCCTTGATGGTCTTGGTCATGCGGCTGATCCTTGCTGGTGGGAGGGTACAATCGGGCTGGTATCGTTCAACCAGCCCGGCTCGACGTCAGGTAGGGGAATCGCTGAGAGCAACTGGCGCGTATAGGGATGCTGCGGCGAGTTGAAAATCCGGGCGACCGGTCCGTATTCGACCACCTCGCCATGCTGCAGGATCGCGACATCGTCGCACAGCACCCGGACGACCGACAGATCGTGGCTGATGAACACCATGGTGAGACCGAGCCTGGCGCGCAGTTCCCTGAGCAGCAGCAGGATATGCGCCTGCGTCGACACGTCGAGGCCGGACACGATCTCGTCGGCGACGATGAAGTCCGGCTCCAGCGCCAGAGCCCGGGCGATCCCGGCGCGCTGGCGCTGGCCTCCCGACAATTCGTGCGGATAGCGGTCGACAAAGCCTTTTGGTAATCCGACAAGATCGAGCAAGGCCGCCGCGCGATCGCGCTGGTCCTGCCGTCCCTTCAAACGTCCATACACCTGCAGCGGCCGCGTCAATGTCACACCCAGCCGCAATCGCGGATTGAGCGACGACTGCGGATCCTGGAAAATCATCTGGATCCGCGCGCGCAACGGCCGCAGCTCGGCCTCGCTGAGGCGGCCGATTTCGATGCCGTCGAACTGGATGCCGCCGGAAGTCGGCTGCAGCAGCCGCACCAATAACCGGCCCAGCGTGGTCTTGCCCGAACCGGACTCGCCGACAAGGCCGAGCACGGAGCCGCGCGGTACCGCGAGATCGACCCGCTTCACCACCTCCCGCATCACCGGCCGCCTGAACAACGACGACGAACGCTCCGGATAGGCGAAGCTCAAATGACCGGTTCGCAGCAGGATCTCGCTCATGCCGGCCCCGCGACGGCGAGGCGGTCCAGCCGGTGCGCTTCCGACCACAGGCTTTCGATCAGGGCCGGCGGCACCGGGCGCAGTGCTTCGGCCGGCCGGTCGGCGCGCGGCGTCGCCGCCAGCAGCGCGCGCGTGTAGGGATGACGCGGCTTCGCCAGCACATCGGCGGTCTCGCCTTCTTCAAGCACACGCCCGGCATGCAGCACGGTCATGGTCCGGCAGATCTTGGCGACCACGCCGAGGTCGTGGGTCACGAACAGGATCGCGGCGCCGTGACGTTGTCGAAGCCGTTCGACCAGCTGCAGCACCTGGCGTTGCACGGTGACATCCAAGGCGGTGGTCGGCTCGTCCGCGATCACCAGGCTGGGATCACAGGCAAACGCCATCGCGATCAAGACGCGCTGCCGCATGCCGCCGGAGATTTCGTGCGGATATAATTCCAGAACGCGCCGCGGTTCGCGAATCGCGACCTCCGTCAGAAGTTCGGTCGCGCGCTCCATCGCGTCGCGCTTCGACAGCGCGAGGTGATGCCGCAGCACGATCGAAATCTGCGCCCCGACGCGCCTGACCGGATTGAGCGATGTCATCGGATCCTGCGGGATCAATGCGATGCGGCGGCCGAGCAGACTTCGCCGCTCCGGCTCCGGCATCGCCAGGAGATCGCGTCCCTCGAATTGAATGGTGCCGCCACCAATGACGGCATTCGCAGGCAGCAAGCCCAGCACGGCGCGACCTAGCATCGACTTGCCGGCGCCGGATTCGCCGACCAGTCCCCTGACCTCGCCGGCTTGCACTTCAAGGCTGGCGCCGCGCAGCACATTGGCGGCGCTGCCGCGCGGTCCGATCGCGACATGCAGATCGTGGACGGCGAGGACGGCGGTCATCGGCGCTGCACCGGGTCGAGCGCGGCGCGCAGGCCGTCACCGAGAAGATTGAATCCGATCACGCTGAGAATGACGCAGCCGATCGGAAGCGCCATGATCCATGGCGCCTGATAGACGATCTGCCGTCCCTCGACGATCATCCCGCCCCAGGTCGCGACGTCGCCGGCAACCGAGATGCCGACAAAGGACAGGATCACCTCGACAAGGATCGCAATACCCATCTCGACCGCGAACAGCGTAACGATCAGGGGCACCAGATTGGGCAGGATTTCAAGCCGCAGGATCTGGCCGCGGCTCAATCCGAGGGCACGCGCGGCCGAGGCGTAGTCACGCTGCAACTGCACCATGGTCTCGGCGCGCACCACCCGCGCGAACCGCGTCCAGTCGACGACGACAATGGCGGCGATCACGGAGGTCAGCCCGGCGCCGATCACCGCCGCCAGCACGATCGACAGCAGCACCGGCGGAAACGCCATCCAGACATCGATCAGGCGCGAGACGAACTGGTCGATCCAGCCACCGAACATGCCGGCGATGAGGCCGAACGCGATCCCGATGATCGCCGCCAGCGAGGCCGCGATCAGCGCCACCGCCACCGCGGTCCTCGCCGCATACATCAGGCGTGACAGCACGCAGCGGCCGAGGCTGTCGGTACCGAGCGGGAACGTCGCCTCGCCGCCCTGCATCCAGGCCGGCGGCAATTGCGCCGACAGCAAATCCTGTTCGATCGGATCGTGCGGCGCCAGCAGCGGCGCCAATAGCGCGACCAGAAAAAACAGACCTACCAGCGCGCTGCCGATCCAGAGCCGCTGCCCGCCGCGCATAAACCCTGCCAGCCACCGCGAGCGACGTTCAATCGGACCGCTGACGGCGAGATCAACCATGACGCAACCTCGGATCCAGCAGCGTCACCAGCACATCGATCGCGAGATTGAGGGCGATGAAGAGCACCGCGAAGGTCAGGATCAGCCCCTGGATCAATGGAAAATCACGGTTGATCACCGCGTCGATCGCCATGTTGCCGATCCCCTCATAGGAGAAGATGCGCTCCACCAGCACGGTACCGCCGAGCAGCAATGTGATCTGAACGCCGCCGAGCGCGACCGTCGGAATCAGGGCATTGGGAAACACCTCGCGCAGCAGGATGGCCGGCCGCGAAAAGCCGCGGGCCCGGGCGATCTGCGCGTAGTCCTGATCTTCGGCTTCCGACAGCGACGTTTTCAGGATGCGCGCCACCAGCGCTGCGAACGGCAGCGCCAGCGCCACCGCGGGAAGAATCATGTGCTGCAGCAGGGCTGCGGCTACATCGAGCCGGCCGGTCAGCAGGCTTTCGATCAGGTAGAAATTGGTTTGGAAGGTGACATCGAGTTGCGGATCGATGCGGCCCGTGATCGGCAACAGCGGGATCAGCACGCCGAACAGCAGCAGCAGGATCAGCGCCCACAGGAAGTCGGGAATTGCGAGAAAGACGCCGATGCCGCCATCGATAGCCCATTCGGCGCGACGGCCGCGCACATAGACTCCGGTCAGCGCCACCATCGTACCCAGCGCGACGGCGATCAGCGTCGCCAGGGCCGACAGTTCGAGCGTGGCCGGCAACCTTGCCAGCACCAGTTCGAATACATTCTGGTGCAGGCTGATCGAGCGGCCGAAATTTCCGGATAGCGCCTGGCCGAACCAGGTGATGAATTGCTGCGGGATCGATTGATCAAGTCCGTAGAACGCCCGCAGCCGCTCGATGTCGGCAGCGGAGGCTCCCGGCGAAATCATCATGGCGATCGGATCGCCGGGAACCACGCGCAGCAGGACGAACACGATGACGCACACGCCAAACAGCGTGGGCGGGATGAGGACGAGTCGCCTGATGATCTCGCCCCATCTCATAGGCGTCTCGCCCTGCCTTGTGCCTTAAGCAGGCGTGATCAGTTGCGGAAGGATCATGCCGTTGGCCTGGGCCACGACCTTCAGTCCCTTCTTGTGGATGATCGGCTGCACATACTGGAACAGCGGGATCACCTCGCCTTCGTCGGCGATGTATTTGTCGACAGCCTTCCAGCCGGCGATCCGCTTGGCTTCGTCCTTTTCGCCCCACAAGGGACCGATCCGCTCGACCAGATCCTTGCCTTTCCAGGCGCAATGCGGCGATGGGCCAAACATCGCAAACCCGGTCGAGGTCGAGGGATCGCCGATCGCATTGCCCCAATTGTAGAACGCGGCCGGCGCCAGCTTGTGGCCCGCGCGCAGTTCGAAATGCTTCGCGATCTCATAGACCTCGATAGTGGCCTCGATGCCGACCTTGCGCCACATCCCGACGATCGCCTGGATCATCTCGTAATCCTTCGGCTTGAAGCCGCGCGTGGTCTGGATGGTGAACTTGACCGGCTTGTCCGGCGAGAAGCCGCTCTTGGCGAGCAGGCTTTTCGCCAGATCGGGATCGTAGGACACCTTGATCGAGGGATCGAAGGCGGCGTAGCCGGGCGCTTCCAGGGTCGAGATCGGAACGCCGTAACCCTTCAGAAGCCGGTCGACGATCGCCTTCTTGTCGATCGCGTGATTGGCCGCGAGGCGAACGTTGCGGTCGAGCATCGGGTCGATGTCGGTGATGAAGATCATCGCGATGTCCGACACCGGCTTGGTCTGCCCGGCGAGGCCGGGTTTCGATTTCAGGCGGTCGAATTCCTCATAGGGAATCTCGAACGTCACGTCCGATCCGCCAGATTCGATTTCGGCGACGCGGCTGGTGGAATCGGTGACGAATTTGAAAACCACGGTTTCAAATGCGGGCTTGGGACCCCAATAGCCGGGATGCGCCTTGAGCCGCAGGAACGCATTGCGTTCGAAGGCATCGACCTTGTACGGGCCGGAGCCGATCGGCGCCTTCTCGAAACCTTCGGCGCCGACCTTCTCGTAGTAGGCCTTCGGCAGCACATAGCCGGTGAGGAAGGCCATCCACTTGAACAAGGTCGGTTCGAATTCCAGCACATCGCCGGTGATGGTATTGCCGTCGATCTTGTAGTTGCCGATCTTGGACCAGACGAACTGGATCGGATTGCCGCCCTTGGGATCGGCGGCGCGCGTCAGCGACCAGACCACGTCTTCGGGGGTGACCGGCGAACCGTCGTGCCAGGTCGCGCCCTTGCGCAGCTCCAGCGTGATCTTGGTGCGGTCGGCGTTCCAGCCCCATTTCGTCAGCAAGCCCGGCTTGAACGACAGGTCAGGCGCCTGACCGATATAGGTATCGAACACCGACTGATAGATCGACTGGATCGTCGGATTGACCGCGGACAATCCGACGGTCGGATCGAACGAAGGCAAATTGACATTGTAGGCGATGGTCAGCGTGCCCGGAGTGGCGGCATGCGCCGACCCCGAAAGAAGTCCGGAAGAGAGCGGCAACGCGGCCGCGCCGGCCAGTTGCAGGATGGTACGACGAGAAAGCGTGGAAGAATTCATGACCATGTACTCCACAGAGCGAAACGGCGCCCGGGACGGGCGCCGTTGGTTGAAGGTGACCTATTCAGCGGCCTGCGATGCGCTCTCGGCCCATCGCGCCATCAGCGTGTTCGAGGGCAGCGTCTCGTCGACGAGTTTCTTCGCCGTCGCGATGCCAGCCACGGGGAGCAGCGCCGGATCGAGAAGCCCGATCTGCACCAGCACCGAAGCCTGATCCCAGTAGATGTGTTCGTTGTAGAGCTTGTCGCCGCGGAACCGGACGATGGCGATCAGCGGAACCTCCACATACTTCCCCGTCGGCGGCACGCCGGGCAGCATCCAGTCGATCTCGATATCGTGGGTAAAGCAGAACAGCATCTCGTCGACGATGCGGTCGGCGCCGATGGTGCGCGAGATCGGGACCAGCTTGGTGTCCTGCGGCGTCTTCGGAATGAAATGGTTCTTGTAGAAGCGCAGCAGATCGCGATAGCCGACACCGCCGGTCATGGTCGGAATGTGGTTGACATAGGGTTCGGCGACCATCGTCGTCATGGTCTCTTCCGCCGAACGCACCGCGAATTCCAGCTCGGTATGACGGTCCCACAGCGCGGAGAGATCGTAATGCGGGCCCAGCACCTTGCGGAACAGCGCGATCGAGCGCGAATGCGCCATCAGCGTCGCCGGCTTGTTGAAGCTGACGCGCTCGGGCGCCGCGAAAGCGTGGTCGCAGCCGGGATACAGATACAATTCGATGTCGGCACGCTTGGCGAAGGCGGCCTTGACCTGCTCGCGCGCTTCCGCCGGCGCGTATTTATCGAGTTCGGCGAAATGAAACACCATCGGGCACTTGACCTGTCCGGCCTCGCCGATATCGGCCTCGATGCCGACTCCATAATAGCTGACGGCGCAATCGACATCGGTACGCGCCGCGACCAGATAGGCAAGCTTGCCGCCCAGGCAGAAACCCAGCGCGCCGACCTTGCCGACACATTCCGGACGCGCGCGCAGCACCTTCAATGCATCGGCGGAGTCCTTGATCGACTGATTGGCGTCGAAGCGCTGAAAATAGCCGAACGCCTTGTTGAAATCGGCTTCGGTGTAGCCGAGGTCGACGCCGGGCTCCATCCGCCAGAACAGATCCGGCGCCAGCACCACGTAACCTTCTTCGGCATAATAATCGGCGGTTTCGCGCATCGAGGCATTGACGCCGAAAATCTCCTGCAACAGCAGGATGCCGGGACCGGACCCCGAGGCCGGAACGGCGAGATATCCCTTGAACGAGCCGCCATCGGCGGCCGCGATATCAATCCATTGTCCTGCCATTGTACTGACCCCCGTCCCAGACGCGACCACCGATTGTTTTGGCACCGCCAATTCACATGGGGGCTGCCACTTCATCGTGCTTTCTTAATTGAATTTTTAATGTAAGATTCGCAATTGTAAATAGCATAGATTGAGCAAGGGTTGCCTACGCCTTGAGCGCACGCGACATCAGGAGACTATTTTGAGGACCGTTCTGAAGAGGACTTCCAATACCGCGCTGAAGAAAACCAGCAGCACGGCAAAGCCGAGGGTCCAACCTGCCGTGATTGAACGGCCGGGGACCTGGCATCTCGCGCGCACCGAAACGGAACGGCGCCTATCCGATTTCGAGTTCGGACTGGAGCGACTGGCGCAAGCCTATTATCGCTGGAAGGCGGCGTGTCTTGCCGCCGTCTGCGACGTGCCGCTCACCGGTGACGACGTCGCCGTGCTCAATGTCGTGCGGATGGGCGACGAGCCGAAGCGGCTTTCCGAGATCGCGCAATTGCTCAACCGCGTCGACGTCCCCAATCTGCAATATGCCACGCGCAAGCTGGTTCGCTCGGGCCTGATCGAGACCGAAGGCAGTTCGTCGCGCAAGGAAACCCGCTACCGCGCCACCGCGACCGGGCGCTCCGTCACTGAGGCTTACGCCGCCTTGCGCGCCGCGACGCTGCCGCCGATGCTCGAGGCGCTGGACGGCTGGGCCGCGAAAACCGAGACCACCAGCGTCCATCTCGATTTGATTTCAAGTCTCTACGCCCAGGCCGCACAGGTCGCGATCACCCGGCGGCATCAACCCTGACGGCGGGCCGCGACCCCAAGGGATCGCGGCCATAAAGGATATCGTGGCCTTAAAGGATATTGTCGCTGTAGAGCGCAGGCGAACCGCCTGCCATCAGCGGGAAATGTCCTCGAGGCGAAGGTTGCGCGTCTCGATCATCCGGGTGGCCGCCACCAGTCCCAACACCGCCACGCCGGCGAACATCAGGAATACCGAGTCGACGCCGCCCTTGCCGAGCATGAATCCGACCAGCGTGGGTCCGATCGCCGAGGCAACCCGCAGCCACGAGGTCGCGACACCCGTTCCGATCGCACGCATCCGGGTCGGATAGATCTCGGGCGTGTAGAGATAGACCACAGCGGCGATGGACCCAACCAGCCCATAACTGAGGGTGCTGAAGACGATGACCCAGGAGACATCCTGGGTCCCGCCGAACGCCAACACGCTCAGCAGCACCGCGCCCAGCCCAAAGGCGCCCATCATCCAGTATTTGCGGCCGGTCCGATCGATCACCATCGCGCATAGCAGCACCAACGCCACTTGAGCGACGTTGGTCATCGAGGCGGCCCGCAGCGCCTGGGGCAGGCCGAGATGATAGACAGTGGTGTAGAGCGTAGGCATCCAGTTATTCAGGCTATTGGCGATCAGGTATGCCGCGGCCCACAATACCCAGACGATCAAGGTGCGGCCACGATAGGCGGGAGACAGCAACTCGCTCCAACTGCCGCGCGCCCGCGGCGGAACGGGGACCTGCGCCGGCAGCGTCACAACCGGCGGCGTGGCTGATGGTGCCGCGCCGGTGTTGCTGGCGGCTGCCTCCAACCGCATCACCACGGCCTCGGCCTCAGCGAGACGCCCCTTGCCGATCAGCCAGCGCGGGGATTCCGGCAGCCGCAACAACAGAAAGGCGATGACCAGCCCGGGAATGCCGCCGATCAGGAACATGATCTGCCATCCCCATAGCGGCACCAGCACCGCGCCGACCTGGCCCGTCACCATCAGGCCGATCGGGAAGATCATCTCGTACAGCATGAAAAACCGGCCGCGACCGCGGGCTTTGGACAACTCGCTGATATACACGGCGGCGACCGGCATCTCGCCTCCGACGCCGATGCCCTGGATGAAGCGGCAAACCAGCAGCGCGCTGAAGCTCCAGGCGCCGGCGCAGGCGAGACTCATCACCGCGTAAATGGCGGTCGCTGCCGCGGCGCAGGGAACCCGGCCGTAACGCTCCGCCGCCGAACTGAAAGCGAGGGCTCCGATAACCTGGCCGACATAGCTGGCGCCGATCATAATGCCGATTTCCGGTGCCGTGATGTGCCACAGCGGCACCAGGATCGGCAGCACGAAGGCGATCGACAGCGCATTGAACGCGTCGAAGAACGTAGCACTACCCATCACGATGCGGGCGCGGACGTACCAGCGCGACGTCGGCACCTGCTCCATGCGAACGATCAGGGAAGTGGCGGCATCCTCAGGCGAGATGGGTTGACCTGACGGGGGAACGGCGGGAGCCCCGGACCATGGCTCCGCGTTGGCGACTGACAAAGGTTTCTCCCGTTGTTTTATTTTTCGGTCCGACCCTATCGGTCAATACGCGTCTTATGCAAGCTGGCCTTGTGCATGGCGGGCGGCTGAATCAGACGGCGCGCGCCCGCCGCATCAGCACCAGAATTTCATCCGCGATCACCGCCGGGCATTCCATCGGCGTCAGATGGCGAACGTTACGCAAAACCGACAACGTCGCGTCCGGCATCGCCTGCTGGATCTGCTCCGACATCGCGACCGGCGTGGCATAATCTTCTTCGCCGACGATCACGCGGGTTGGCATCCGCATGGCGGATTGATAGTGCCGCAAATCGGCATCGCCCAGCATCTCGCAGGTGGCCGTGTAGCAATCGATATCGTTGGCCAGAAACACATCCATGTTTGGACGGATCACCTCCGGATGCGCCTCGCGAAACGCATCACTGACCCAGCGTGTCGCCTGAAACGCCGACAGGCCCTGGAAACCCTTGCTGGCCGCCGTCGCGGCGCGTTCGCGCCAGTCCTTCGGCGCGGTCGGTCCGTACCAGGCCGTGGTGTCGATCAGCGCCAGCGCCCGCACCCGGTCGGGATTCATCCCCGCAAAGGCCTGCGCGATGCACCCGCCCATCGAGCAGCCGGCGAGCGTGATCGACGTCCAGTTCACATGGTCGAGCAGACCCGCGAGGTCGGCCGCGAACAGTTCGGGCGTGAACTTCATCTTCACGCGCCCGGATTGGCCGTGGCCGCGGCAATCATAGGTCAGCACATCGGCATGTTCGCTCAGCAGCGGCACCACGCCGTCCCAGATGCTCTGGTCGAGCGCCAGCGAATGGATCAGCGCGATCCGCGGCCGGAGCGGCGATTCCGATTTCGAGTGCCCAGACTTGGCGTGCAAAGTGTAGGCGATCGAAACACCATCCGGTGCGGTGAAGCTTGCCTTGGAGGACGTCACGGACCCGCTCATGCTGCTGCCGATTTCTGGGTGGTGCCCGGCGTGGGCGCGGGCTCGTCCAGCGAGATGTTCCAGGCGTCGTAGCCATAGAGCCAGCTCGGATCATCATTGCCGCCACTCATCCAGGTGTTGGCGCTGGAAATCTGCTGGATTTTGGAGGTGCGCGGCTTTCGATGCGCCTCGAAGCGCTTGAAGGCCGCTTCGATTCCATCGATCGATACGTCCTTCAGACAGCGCGCCAGCACCGCGGCGTCCTCGATCGAGGTCGCCGCACCCTGCGCCATATAAGGTGTCATCGGGTGGCAGGCGTCGCCGATCAGCACGACCCTGCCCTGGCTCCAGGTCGGCAGCGGTTCGCGCTCCAGGATCGCCCATTTGTGACAATCAGGGCAGGCATCGAGCACCATCCGCACCTCGGGATGGAAGCCGGCATAGGCCGCGCGCAACTCATTGACGTCACCCTTGGCCGACCATGATTCCTTGGTCACCCAGTCCGCCGGCTCCGGCACGCTGGTGACGAAGTAAAGCTGGCTGCGGTCCTTGGTGGTGTAGTAAATGACGATGTGGCGATCCTCGCCCCACCATTTGGTGCGGGAGCGGGAAATTTCCTTCGGCATCAGGTTGGAATTAAATACCGAGCGGTACGCGATACGGCCGCGATGAATCGGCTTGTCGGGGCCGATGATGATGTCGCGCACCAGCGAGTGAACGCCGTCCGCGCCGATCACGGCGTCGGCCGTGGCCGTCGTGCCGTCGGCGAAGGCGAGCGTCACCGGTCCACCGTTCTGCTCCAGCCCGACCAGTTTCTTGTTCAGGTGAATGATCTCGTTCGGCACGATCGAGGTCAGCGCCTCATGCAGGTCGGCGCGATGCATGCAGAGGAACGGCGCCCCGTAGAGATCTTCCGGCATCGGCAGCTCGCGCTTGAGCTCGCCGGTGTCGCCGACGCGGTTGAGGTGGGAGTACGGCGCGAATGCATGCGCGCGCAGCATGTCCTCGACACCGATGCCGCGCAGCACCTTCATCGAGTTCGGCAGCATCTGAATGCCGGCGCCGATGCGGCCGAACTGATGCGCCTGTTCGTAGACCTGGACGTCGATGCCGGCCTGCCGCAGCGTGCCGGCCGCGGCCATGCCGCCCATCCCGGCGCCAACGATTGCAATTTTGGGGGTCGCCATGGTCTCGCTGCTCCTTGGAAAGACTTGATCCGGGAAAGATCCGAGAAAGAGTTGGGAGACCATCCTACGTCTGCCTCCAGCGCCAACATTGGCTTTGTTCTTTGGTATGTAAAATATATCTTTAATACCAAATCGATATTTTATAAGTATATCTCTCGCGGAGGGAGAAGCGCTTGGAACTCAGGCATTTGCGCTATTTCGTGGCGGTCGCCGAGGACGGCTCGGTCACGCGGGCGGCCCGTCGGCTCAACATGGCGCAACCGCCGCTGAGCCAGCAAATCCGAAGCCTGGAGACCGAACTGGGCGTGCGGCTGTTTGATCGGGTCGCCAAGCGCGTCATCCTGAACGCGGCCGGCAAGCAATTTCTCGAAGACGCCCGTCGCACGCTCGACAGCGCCGCGACCGCGATGATGCGGGTGCGGCGCTTCGACCGCGGGGAACAGGGCCATATCGCCTGCGGGTTCACCAGTTCCGCGTCGTTGCATCATTTGGCACCGCGGCTGATCCGGGCGTTCCGCGAGGCCTATCCGCTGGCGACCTTTGACGTCGAAGAGCGCGAGACATTTGAATTATTGTCCGGGGTCGATGAAAAGCGCCTCGACATCGCGTTCGTCCGCACCACCGGCTCGGACCTGCCCGCCCTGCAGAGCCATGTCCTGCATGAAGAAGCGTTCGTGGCGGCGCTGCCATCCGATCACAGGCTCGCCCGGTCGGTCTCGCCGGTCGCGCTCTCAGTGCTGATGCAGGAACGGCTGGTGCTCTATCGGCGTCCCGATGGCTTCGGAATCTTCGAGGTGCTGATGAACGCGTTGCGCCGGGCCGGCTTCGAACCGCAGGTGGCGGAGCAGGTTCCGCGCATCATCACCGCGATTAATCTCGTTGCCGCCGGACAGGGAATCTCGCTGGTGCCCGAGTCCATGCGCACATTGCATAATGACAGCGTCGTCTACCGCAGGCTGGTTCGCGGCGCGCTGCCGCCGATGCCGCTGAACCTGGTGTTTCGGCGCGACAATCCTTCCGCATTGGTACGCAACTTCATCGAAGTGGCGCGCGAAGTCGGTTATCCTGGAAAGCCGCGCTCAGACCGGAACCAATCACGATGACATTCTCGCTCGACCATGTGGTGATCAACACGCTGTTCGACATGGACCGCGCCGCGGCGCTAATGTCGCAACTCGGCTTCACGCTGACGCCGCGAGGCTTTCATTCGCTTGGCTCGATCAACCATTTGATGGTGTTCGAGGGTCACTATCTGGAGCTGATCGGCCTGCCGCTGAAGACGGAAGTCCTGCGACGCGAGGTCCTGGAGAGCCCGCTCGGCCTGAACGGGCTGGTTTTCCAGGCTCCCGACATCGACGCCTGCATCAGCCAGTTACGGGAAAGCGGCCTCACCATGCTCGAGCCGCAGAGTTTCTCGCGGCCGGTGACCATCGACGGTGTCGAGCAACTTGCACGATTCCGGACGGCACGGACCGCGCCGGAGCTTTTCGAGGCCGGACGGGTCTATTACTGCCAGCACTATACGCCTGAACTGGTCTGGCATCGCCAATGGATGTCTCACGCCAATAGATGCAGCGGCCTGAGCGAGCTGGTGGTGGTGACTGGCACGATCGAAACCGACGTGTCGCGCTATGCCAAGGCGGCCCGGGCTCCGGCGGAACAAGGAGAAAGCGGCGTCTGGACGATCGACCTGGTTGACACCTTTCGCATCACACTACTTTCGCCGGCGCGCTATCGCGAACGCTACGGCGAGCTCTGTGTCGAAGCCAATGGCCGCGACAGTTTCTTTGGCGCGATCGTGTTCAGGACCGCTGATATCGATCGCATCCGCGATCTCGCGGCCGCTCTCCCCGAACTACGTTCGGGGGCCGGCGAACATTCCCTGGCTTTGCTGGCACCGTTTCTCAATACGCTGTTCGAATTTCGCGGCGACCGGTAACTCAGTCGCTGTCGCCGAGCGCTTCCCATATCGCGCGGGTATAGGCAGAAAATTCCGGACTCCCACGCAGCGCGCGCAGGTTCCGGGGCCGCGGCAGATCAATCCGATGCTCTGCGACGATGCGAGCCGGCCGCGGCGAAAACACCAGGACCCGGTCCGCCAGCGCAACCGCCTCTTCAATGTCGTGGGTGACGAACAGGATGCTGCGCCGCTCCGCTTCCCAGATGCGCAACAACTCGCGCCCCATCACCGCCTTGGTCTGGAAGTCGAGCGCGCCGAATGGTTCATCCATCAGCATCACGGCGGGTTCATAGGCCAGCATGCGGCCAAGCGAAACACGGTGACGCATGCCGCCGGACAACTGCGCGGGATAGGCGTCGCGAAATTCGGACAGGCGCAGCAACGCCAGCAGATCGGCCATGCGTTGTTTCCACAGCGCGGGCGGCACACCCGCCAGGGCAAGACCGACTTCGATATTCTGGCGCACCGTCTGCCAGGGCAGCAGCGTATCCTTTTGAAACATGAAGCCGATATGTTCGGGCGGACCATTTACCGTTTTGCCGTCGACGGTGATGGTGCCGCTCTCGGCGGCGTTGAGGCCCGCGATCGCGCGCAGGATGGTCGACTTGCCGCAGCCGCTGGGTCCGACCAGGACGACGAATTCGGCCTTGTCGACCGCGAGGCTGACGCGATCGACGACCTGCAGGCGGCCGCGCGGGGTCTCGTAGGAGACCGAGACATGATCGAGCAGGATGCGAGGAGCCTCGGCCGTGGCGATCATCTTGCTTCACGGCGCCAATGCAGCGCCCTTTGTTCGATCATGAAGATGATCTGGTTGGCGATCATCGCCAGCAGCATCAGCAGGAACAGGCCCGCAAACACGCCGGTGGTATCGAGCTGGCCGCCGGCGCGCACCACATACCAGCCGAGGCCGCGGTTGGCGCCGATCAGTTCGCCGACCACCGCGCCCACCAGCGACAGGCCGATGCCGATGCGAAAGGACGCAATCAGCCAGGGGACGATCGAGGGGATTGTCACCTTGCGCATGATGTAGGACCGCGGCGCGCGCATCGTGTGCATCAGATCGATCATATCGGGATCGACGGTGCGAATGCCTTCGGTGACGTTGAGAATGAAAACGAACAGCACCATGGAAAAGGACATCATGACCTTGGAGAAAAGGCTGATGCCGAACCACAGGATGAACATCGGCGCCAGCGCAACGCGCGGCAGACCATAGAGACCCATCACGAAGGGATCGATGATCTTGGCGGCGCGCCGGTAATGCGCCAGGGCAATGCCGATCGGGGTGCCGACGACCGCCCCCAGGAAAAGCCCGAGCAGGGCCTCCGAGACCGTGGCGTCGACATGCCGCCAGACCTCGCCGCTTTTCACCAACGCAACGAGTCTCTCGCCGATCAGGCTGGGCCGGCTGCTCCAGAATTCGTTGAACAGACGCCCGGCGGAAAATTCCCAGATCAGCAGCAATCCGGCGACCAGCACCAGACGCCAGACAAAGGCAGAAACATCCAAACCGTCACGTGCCGGCCTGCTTGGCGCGAGGATTTCTTCGGCAATGACGGGATCGGTCATGGGATCATTCGGTGGGTCATTTAGTTCATGGCAGATAGCGAAGCGCGACGACGTCCTGGTAGTTCAGTTCCTTCACGGTCGGGTCGGCCACGCGCAACATCTCCAGCGCGGTCTTGAATCCGGCCTCCTGCGCGTGCCCGTCATGCGACAGGCTGCGCTCAGTCGCATCCTTGGCAACCATAACGACGAGGTCCGGCGACAGCGCCGGAAACCGTTCATGAACGGCGGCCTGTACCGCCTTCTGATCGGTCTGGATGATCTGCTCGGCCTTGACGACGGCGCGCGCCACGGCATGCGCGGTGGCATCGTTAGCCTTCAGCCAGCTGCCGACGGCGATGAGATCGAGCGCCATATAATCGAGCTCGCGGAAATCAGCGACGAACTTGTACTTTCCCGTGGCCATGTCGGCCTGGACGTCCGGTGTCGTGAACATGCCGGCGGCGACCGACCCGGTGTCGAGCGCGGCGCGCATCGAACCTCCGGTTCCTGCAGCAATGATCTCGTAATCGCTGTCCGGATTGAGGCCCAGCTTTCGGATCATGAAGCGGAGCGTGTTGTCGGTGAGGCTGCCGGGCGAGGTAATCCCAACCGGTTTGTCGCGCAGGCTTTTCAGATCGGTCGCGGGTGATCCGATCGGCGCCAGCAGCGAATAGGGATGCTTGTCGAGCAGGGCGACCAGGACTGTCCCCCCGAGTCCACGGCTGGCCAACCGCATCGCATGATCGCCGGCACAGATGCACAGATCTATTCCGCCCCCCGCCAGGGCCTGCACGGCGGGTCCTCCGCCATCGAAGTCGACGATTTCGGCGGTAATCCCCTCAGCCTGGAACAGCTTTTGTTGAATCGCGACCACGACGGGGATCGACGCAATCGAGAGCTGGGCCGAACCAATGCGAAGTGTCGTCTCCGCACGTGCCGTGCCCGTATGCAACGCGATCATGGTCCCGGCACAAACCACCAAAGTAGCAAGGCGAACGATTGAGCGTGTCGGTATTCGCAGGTTGAGTATCCCGATCCCGTTCATCCCGCGCGCCGATCTCAATTCGGCAGCTTGGCGGCGAAGACCGAATTGCGAAGGCAGAGGCAGCCCTTGGGATCCTGCCATAATCTCTCCTGTTCGTGCAAAAGACCGACCGCCCGCGCCACCGCGTTGAACTCATAATCCGAGAAGCGTTCCGCGACATCGGTAAAGTACAGCGGCGTCTTCTCGAGGACCGCGGCAATCTCTTCCGCGAGCTTGCCGATGACTTCGTCGGATGCCTTCCTGGCCTCACGGTCGGCCTTGCCGCCGATATAGTCGGTGATCCTGGCAGTGTCGGCGTAAGCGTAGGTGATGCGCTCGTAACGTTCCTTGGGAATGCCCTCGGAGATCGTCGCATCGATGCCCACCTTGGCGGTGGTCGGCACGATGCCATGCGGCGTCGGCGCGAGACTGGGATCCAGCGGTTTGCCGCGGGCATTGCTGACGATCAGGATGTCGCGGTCGCCCTGGACCCGGGTCGCGATCGCCCATTCGACTTCGACCGGATTAAAGACGTCGATATCGTCATCGACCACGACGACGTGCTTGATATCCATGACCGACAGAGCGGCCAGCAACGCGTTCTTGCCGTCGCCGGCCTGCTTCTTGATCGAGATCACGGCGTGCCAGAAGGTGACGCCACCCATCGTCATATTGATGTCCTTGACGACGACGCCGGCGGTGCGCAACGCCTGCCGGATCGCCGCATAGCGGGTCGGCGCCATCAGCCAGGTATTTTCCCAGGGCATGTGCAGCGAGTAATAGACCGCGTCGCGCCGCATCGAGACTGCTTTCACCCGGACGACCGGGTTCCAGTGCAGGCCGCCCATCAGCCAGGTGAATTCGCCGAAACGACCTTCCGGCTGGGTCCAGCCTGTCGGCAGCACCTCGGCTTCCAGAACGATTTCGGCATCGGCAAGATAGGGAACATCGACGGTCTCGCAGGCCGCCAACTGGACCGCCCGGCCGCGAATGCCGCCCGCGATCGCCATTTCGTCGGTGCCGAGCGGCGCCTTGAAGCCGGCGCCGAGCAATTCGATCGGATGCGTTCCGATGCTGATCGAGATCGGCAAAGGCTTGTTCGCCTCCAACGCACGCTGAACGAACAGCCGCATGTTGTTGGGCGTGACGATGTCGATGCCGGTCAGGTTCTTTTCCTTGACCATGAAGCGATAGATGCCGGTGTTGATCCCGTATTCGGGATCGCGGGCCATGACGACCCCGGCGGTGATCATCGGGCCACCGTCATAGATCGACGACATCGGGATCGGAAGCTTGTAGAGATCGACCTCATCGCCCTTCATGACGATCTCGCGCGTCGGCGAACTCGCCACCCGCTCGGGCGCAATCGGGTTGTTGAGACCCTGCTTCAGCCGTTCCTCGATCTGCAGATACTCAGTCGCACCCATCGCCATCATGGCGCGTTCGCGGGTACGGATAATCCCCGACACCACCGGGATGTCGTAGCCAATGACGTTGTGAAAGAACAACGCCTTGTCGGATTGGTCGACCAGGGTCGCAATATGGCGGATATCGATCGGTTGATGAAAATCGACCAACTCGTCTGCCTGACGCAGATGGTCGAGGAATCCGCGGAACGTCTCGTCCATCCGGTGCTATCTCCGTGCCGTGTTGTCTTGGCTACCATTCAAAGACTGCGCCGTCGATGCCGTGCCACGCATCAACTTTGCGGCAGCGAGATCACGCAACGCGTTGCGATCGACCTTGTTGGTCGAGGCCAGCGGAAGGCTCTCAACAAACCAGATCGAGCGCGGGTGCTGGTAGGCGGGAGCATTTTCCAGGGCAAAGGCCTTCAGGCTGCTCTCCGAGAGCTCGCTCCCTGCTCGCGCCACCACGAATGCCACGGGCTTGGTGCCCTTGATGTCGTCGGGAACGGGCACGACGCAGGCCTGGATCACGTCAGGATGTGTTTCCAGCATTTTTTCCACTTCGCCCGGGAAAATATTTTCGCCGCCGCTCACGAACATGTCATCGGTGCGGCCGACGAAAAAGTAGAAGCCGTTTTCGTCGCGCCGGAACACGTCGCCGGTGACGTAGAACCCGTCGGCGGTAATGGGAGGCGCGAGGTCCGGGCGGTTATGATAACCGGTCATGATCGCCGGGCATTTCATCTCGAGCACGCCGGTGTCGGCGGGGGTTCCATCCTCGCCGATCAGCCGCATTTGCACTTTGGGGTGCGGATAGCCGACCGACATTTCAGGCTGCGGCAATCCTTTGGGATGGGGCCCGAAAACGACAGGGCCGGCCTCCGTGGTCCCGTAAGCATTGGTCACCGCCGCGGATGGCAGCGCGCGGTGGATCGCCTCCAGCAGGCTGTGGCTGACAGGCGCCGACCCCATGCGCAGGAACTCGACGCTGGAAAGGTCCGTCGCCGCCAACCTTTCCTTGTCGTTCAGCATCATGGCGATCATCGGTGGAACGGCCGTGAGCCACGTACAATGATAGGTCTCGATGGCTCGCAGATAGAGTTGCGCGGTGAACTGCGGCAGTAAAATCACGGTCGCGTGGGCGGCATGCGCCAGTTGGCTCATGGCGAGCGCGTTCATATGATAGAGCGGTGCGGCGACCAGAAAACGATGGCGCGACATATCCTGAGCGGCCATTCGTTGTTCGACAACCCAGATATGGCTTTGGTGCGAGAGCACGACACCCTTGGGACGTCCCGTCGACCCTGAAGTGTAGAGAAACATCGCCGGCTCACCGCGCTCCGCCACCAGCGGCGTGAACGGACCCCGTTCGATGAAATCGGCGAACTCGCTGTTGTCGCCGTCAAACCTGATGCGCGGCAAATTCTCAGGCGCGCTGTCGAAGCGTATGGCATCGCAGAACACCAGCTTTGCGCCGGAATTCCGGATAATATAATCGATCGTGGCTGCCGGAAATTTGAAGTTGACCGGAACCGCCACGAACCCGGCGCGCATGATGCCGTGAACCGTCGTGAGGTATTCGAAACGATTGGCCGACAGAATCGCAATCCGATCGCCACGCGCCAGCCCGCGCGTGGTGAGAGCCCGGGCAACCGCATTGGCCTGTCCCTCGAAATCCCGGTAGCTGAAGCGGCGTTCCCGACCGGTGCCCAGATCGATGATGGCGATCTTGTCGGGATCGCCCGTCGACGTCAGCGATCCCAGATTTGTGAACGCAGAGGCTTTGGGCACCGCGGAAACCCCGATCAGGCCGGCGGCGTTGTCAGGTAGGTCCCGCGGCCGCTTGCCAAGAGGCGCCCCTCATGATCGAACACCTTGGCTTCCGCAACCGAGAACTGCTTGCCGAAATGCACGATCTCGCCGCGGACCGTCAGCACACCTGGCATCGCGGCGCGATGATAGTCGACGCGCAGGTCGATGGTCGGGACCCCGCGCCCGGTCTTGGAAACCATGGCCCAGTCCGCTGTGAGATCGACCAGCGTCGCCAGGATGCCGCCATGGGTATAGCCGCGATCGGGGTTCACCACCCACTCCTCGCGCCAGGTCGCCGTCAGCTCGATCGTGCCGCTGCCGACCGCGATGACTTTCAAGCCGAGCCATTGATGAAACGGACCGCGCGATAACAGCTTCTGTACGTCGTCGACACTGGGAATTTCACTCATCTGACGAAACCTTTTCTTGGTCCGCGTCTCCTGAAGCAGTTGAACAGGTTCGCAAGGACCGGGGATCAGAGACTCACTTCGCCGCCCTTCCCGCGCCAAGTCGCGTCGGGAAGATCGGATAAATCAGGGCACCACGACCACCTTGCCGATGACTTCGCGATCCCTGATGAGGCGCAAACCTTCCGCCGCCTGATCGAGCGTCAGGACCTCGTCGATGACCGGCTTGATCTTCTTCTCGACGATCATCTTCATGAGATCGATCAGATTTTCCTCATAGAAGCTGTTCGAGCCGATCACCTTCAGCTCGAAGCTCCATACATAGCGCAGATCCTCCTTCGGATCATGTCCCGCGGTGGCGCCGCACACCAGCAGGCTTCCGCCACGCTTGAGGCAGCGCAGCGACGGCACCCAGGTGTCGCCGCCGGTGAAGTTGATCACGACATCGACGCCACCTTCATAGCTGCGCCGTTGCGGTTTGCCATATTTCTCAATGGCCCATTTCGAAAAGTCGACTTCCTTGTAGTTGATCGCCTCGTCGGCGCCCATCGCCTTGAGCTTTTCCATCTTCTCGGCGCTGCTGGCGCAGGCGATGACTTCGGCACCGAGCAATTTGCTCAGGATCACGCAGCCGGTACCGACCCCGCCGCTGGCGCCCAGGATCAGGACGCGATCACCCTTGCGGATGGTGTTGTGGGTAATCAGCATGCGATGCGCCGTCCCATAAGCCACTGGAAGGGACGCCGCTTCCTCGAAGCTGATGCCATCGGGCATGGCGATCAGCTGATCGGCCTCGACCAGGCAATATTCCGCCATGCCGCCGTCAAGCATTTCGCCCATCAGGCCTTTTTTCTTGTTCAACGGGTTGACGAGAACACGACTGCCGATTTTCCAGCCGGAAACCCCGTCGCCGATTTCGACGATCTCGCCGGCCATATCGAGACCGATAACAACCGGCAGCGGCACCTTGATGCCGGGCATGCCCTGCACCGTGAACACATCGTGATAATTGAATGACGAGGCGCGGACGCGGATGACGACCGCCCCGGGCTTGGCTTTCGGTTTGGGGTGATCCTGCACCACAGTGAGATTTTCGAGCCCACCATGCTGGCGCAGAACCAGCGCTCTCATCGTTTCTGACATTTCATGTTCCCGTTCAGTTGCAACCATGCCTTCAAGCGTTGTCAGGCGCGAGTGCAGGCGATTCCCAAGCGCTACGTTGGACGGCAATTAGCAGCGCAACCACGCGTCGTCGAGCCGGCGAGTGCTCTTCCCTTTGCCGAAAACTTCAAAACTGGGTTTATTGCCGGTAGCAGACCAACAAGCCTTCCGAACCGGCGGACTTTCTGAATCTCCCAGATGGAAATATATTTCCCCGAAATGGGCCGCATATCAAGATCTATTTCTTCGAATATCCAATATGAGGGTATAAAATCTCATTATTTAAATGATTGCAGCAATTATAGTCCAAAATATGGGCGCTCCGCGGCATGACGCTGCCGAAGGGCTGGCGCGGCGTTTACTCGACCCGCGACATCGTCGGCCGATTTGCGTTGCCACCGTTCAGGGATTTATCGCAATCACCGCCAGCCTTCCGCGGTCGTTAAAGAGAGTCTCAAAGCGACGACGTCTTCTGTCATCCCGCGCCGCGCAGGTGCGACGGCCGCCCCGCTGGCTCGGCTCGTTTTGCCTTGGCGACCGCGGCGAGCTTGATATGGCAAACCTCGCATTTGTGTTACCAAATCTTCTGGCGCCAGGTTTAGGGGACGGGGATTGCGCATGGATGATCTCGACTTCACGCTTCTGCAAATCCTGCAGGAGGATGCGACGCTGAAAGTGGCTGAAATAGCCGAACAGGTGGGGCTTTCTCCGACGCCCTGCTGGCGACGCATTCAGAAACTTGAGGAAGAAGGCGTCATTCGCAAACGCGTCGCCCTGCTTGACCCGGTGAAGCTGCAAGTCGGCGTGACCGTTTTTATTGCCGTCCGTACCAATCAGCACAATGCCGCATGGGTTAAGAAGTTTTCCGCGATCGTGATGTCGATTCCGGAAATCGTCGAGTTCTACCGGATGAGCGGCGACGTCGATTATCTTCTTCGCGCCGTGGTCCCTGATATCGCCGGTTACGATGCTGTGTACAAAAGACTGATCGAAAAGATCGAACTCGGAGACGTGAGCTCGAGCTTCGCGATGGAACAGATCAAATTCACCACCGCGTTGCCGCTGCAGTTCGCGATGCGCAGCGAGGCGGCTGCACGA
Source organism: Bradyrhizobium sp. (assembly GCF_050014615.1). Lineage (GTDB taxonomy): Bacteria > Pseudomonadota > Alphaproteobacteria > Rhizobiales > Xanthobacteraceae > Bradyrhizobium. The sequence continues at coordinate 38,412 of NZ_JBEKCZ010000013.1, forward strand.
AGCGCCAAGGAAAACAAATCGTGAGGGCAACGCAACACCGGCACGCCGGCAGTTCAGCGCGGGTCCTGTTAGCAAGTGTTGTTAGCAAGTGTCTTGCGTCACCGCGTCGACGACCACGTCGATCGAAGGATGAAGATCTGAAATTGGCTTGCCCGGACGCTTTTCGAGAGCGAGCGTCACCACGCTGCGGAGAACGGAACGCAGCTCCTCTGGAACCAGAAGATCCCGCTCCGGCGGCCTGAGCGGCAAGCGTTCCGCCAGCAGCCTATTTTGCAACCGTTCGGCCGCCAGTTCGGCAGCCTTGATCGTCGACCTGAATGGTTCCGTCTCACCGTTCGGAGCCGGGGACGGCCCGGACTTCAATCGGCCGCGGATGACACGGAGCGGCTGAACGATCTGTTCGCGCCATGGCCGGCACACATCGTCCAGTGCCCTGATCTCGGCAGCGGTCAGCAAGGTCCGATGCCTGGCCGCCGCGAACACGATCATGAGCAACATCATGACATCGACGCCGGCCTCGTCCTGCAGCCTGAGGCAGGCATCGGCGACCCCCGGCTCCGCATAGATGCGAAGGGCGAACGCCCAGCTATCGGCTTCAAGGTCGAGCCGGGACGAACTCATGAATCCGTATTCTTGTTGGAATTCAGCCCGCCCCAGCGGCTCACAGCGGTCGTCTCGATATCGAACAGGTCGAGGACTCGCCCCAACGTATGGTCAACCATCTGCTCCAGGCTTTCCGGGCGGGCATAGAATGCCGGCACCGGCGGATAGACGATGGCGCCCATTTCGGTGGCTGCCGTCATCGAGCGCAGATGGCCGAGATGGAGCGGGGCTTCGCGGACCATCAGGACCAGCCGCCGCCGTTCCTTGAGGACGACGTCTGCGGCCCGTGTGAGCAGCGACGAAGTTACGCCGGTCACAATCTCGGAGAGGCTTCGCATCGAACAGGGCGCGACCACCATGCCGAGCGTCCGGAACGAGCCGCTGGAAATGGTGGCACCGATATTGTCGATCTGGTGTACGACGTCAGCCAGGCCCGAGACGTCGGCGATACTGATATCCAGCTCCTGTGTCAGCGCGATCCGTGCCGACCGGCTGATGACAAGATGGGTTTCGATGTCGGTCGGATGCAGCAGGCGCAACAATCGAACACCGTAGATGGCGCCGGAAGCACCGGTTATTCCGACGATCAATCGCCGCGGGGATGAATTCATCGGAAAGGATCCAGTCCTTGTAATTAATCGCATGCCGCTGGGCTTGAGTACCACAAAATTGATGTCAAAGCGTGCCGGTAGTTCGCAACAAAGCATCCCCCTTCGATCATCGCGCATGTGATCCGCGACCGGCGCAACGGTAGCCCGGCTGGACCTCGTGGTGATTATTCCACCGCAAACGGGACCCGCAAGTTCGTTGGGTTCCGAGGGCGGGACCTTCTTACTCAACCCTGTAAGTTAGATGCTTATTGCCCAATAAAACATCATTCCGACGTAATTTACTCAATAATTCTATGTGTGCGCAAAATATTACTCAAAAATCGATAAAACGAGGAATTTTTGCTAGCCTTGTTGTAGGAATTTGCTATCATCCGATTCTCTCCGGAAGCACTAAGGACCAATGAGATGCGGACGATCGGACTATTGGGCGGCATGAGCTGGGAAAGCACCGCGGTCTATTACCGGTGCATCAACGAGAGCGTCCGCGACCGGCTCGGCGGTCTGCATTCCGCGCAAGTGATCATGCACTCCGTCGACTTCGAAAGCATCGTCGCGCTGCAGAAGGCCGATGCGTGGGACCAGGCCGGGGCCGTGCTTGCAAGGCTGGCACGCAATCTTGAAACCGCCGGCGCCGATTGCATCCTGATCTGCACCAACACCATGCACAAGCTGGCCGACACCGTGCAGCGCGCGGTATCGATTCCGCTGCTGCACATCACCGACGTCACCGGGCAGGCGGTTGCAGCCGCCGGCAAACGCCGGCCGCTGCTGCTCGCGACGCGCTATACGATGGAGCAGGACTTCTACCTCTCGCAATTGCGCGACCAGCATGGCCTTTCACCATTAGTGCCTGACGCCGAGGACCGAACCGCGGTGCACGACATCATCTTCAACGAATTGTGTTGCGGCATGGTCCGCGAAAATTCGCGGCGGCGTTACCTCGATGTCATCGCAACCGCGAAGGCCGCCGGCGCTGACAGCGTAATCCTGGGCTGCACGGAAATTGGTCTGCTGATAGGCCCTCAACACCTCGATTTGCCGGCGTTTGATTCGACCCTGCTGCACGCCGACGCGGCGGTCGCCTTCGCGCTGGAACGACACGATGAACCCGAGCGGAGCGCGGCATAACGCTTGCTTACCCTTTCAGACGCACAGGCATTGCGATAGTTTGTGCGACTTGAAGGGACATCATGAGACTTCCACGCCGTCAATTTCTGTATCGGGCAGCGGGTGCCGCTGCACTTCCACTTCTCTCAACGGCAGCAAGGGCGCAATCCTATCCGACGCGGCCGGTCCGGGTGATCGTTCCGTTTTCACCCGGCGGCCCCACCGATGTGTGCGCCCGCCTCATCGCACAAAGATTGTCGGAACGCCTCGGACAGCAGTTTTATATCGAGAACGTAGCGGGCGCGGGCGGCAACATCGGCACCGGGCAAGCCGCAAGAGCAGCGGCTGACGGATATACGATCCTCATCACCGTGAATAGCTACGTCATCAATCCGACCTTGTACGCCAAGGTTCCCTATCGCGTGCTGCAAGACTTCGATTCCGTCACGCTCGCTATCGGCTTCCCGTCGGCCATGCTGGTCAATCCTTCGGTGCCTGCCACGACCGTCAGGGAGCTTGTCGCGCTCATCAAACAGAGCCCCAGCAAATACAGCTTCGCCTCGCCGGGATTTGGCACGCCGTCGCATCTCTTGGGCGAACAATTCCGCGTCGTGCTGGGCCTCGACCTCGTCCATGTCCCCTATGGCGGCAGCGGTCCGGCCATGATGTCGGCGGTCGCGGGCGACACCCCGATCGCCTTCGCCGCATTGTCGGCGGCCGTGCCGCAGATCCAGGACGGAAAGCTGCGCGCGCTGGCGGTCATGAGCAAGAACCGCTCGCCGGCGCTCCCTGACCTGCCCACCATCGGCGAAGCCGGCTACCCGGAGCTGGACGGCGACGCCTGGATCGGCGCTCTCGTTCCCGCCGGCACGCCCAAGGAAATCATCACGCTGCTCCAGCGCGAAATCGTCACCATCCTGGCACTGCCGGATACCAAGGAGCGCCTGTCCACGCTCGGCCTCGATCCGGTCGGCAGCACGCCGGAGGAATTCACCACGCAGATGAAACTCGAGATGGAGAAATGGGCCAAGGTGATCGAGGCCGCCAAGATCAAGGCCGAGTAGGCCGATCGGCCGGAGCGCCGACGGCGCTCCGGCTTTCCGGTCAGGCGACGTATCGCGCCGCCAGCGCGCCATTCATCAGACCTCCGACCAGCGCTTGACGGGTCTTCTGATGATCCTCCCAAATGGCCTGTTCCGGCAGCGACGGGAATACCCACGACTCGCCCCGATCCAGACCCTTCAGCGCCGCGTCCACCAGATGCTGCGGCTTCATCACCGCGCCGGCCGGCAGATTGGCGACGGGCAGTCCGGCGCTGTTCCAGAAGCCGGTGTCGACCGCTGGCGGGGTGACCACCTGCACCAGCACGCCCTTGCCGGCGACCTCGCCCTGCACGGCTTGCGAGAAGCTGACGACGTAGGCCTTGGACGCGTTATAGACGCCGAACTCGGGCCACGGATGGAACGCCAGCACCGATGCGATATTGACGATGGCGCCGGCGCCCCGCGCCAGAAAGCCGGGGAGCACGGCGCGGGTTAGCCCGGTCAGCGCGGTGATGTTAACAGCGATCGTCTCATCGATCGCCTCGGCGCTCAACCTGGCCAACGGGCCGAAGGTGGCCGCGCCGGCGTTGTTGATCAGGGCTGTAATCGCCGGATCGTTCGAGATCCGCGCCTCAACCCGCGCCAGATCTGCCGTGTCGGCGAGGTTGGCGACGAGGATGTCCACTTTGACATTTGCTTTCTGCTTCACCGCTTTGGCGACCGCATCAAGACTCGACTGTTGACGGCCGACCAGAAGGAGATCGTATCCCCGCTCGGCCAATCCGGCGGCATACAGGGCGCCAACGCCGCCGGTGGCGCCGGTCACAACCGCGGTTCCTTTTAGATCGGACATTTGAAGTCTCCTTTTGCTGGAAGATGATAGTGGTATATGCCACCATTAACTGATGGCATATACCACCTTTTCAAGTCGCCGGCGGCAAGATCAACGGAAGGTGAAGCGGCGTGACCCGCCGCGAGGTTGCGCCGGCACCGGCACGGGTGATGGCATATGCCACCTCTTCCGCGCCGTTCGCGGAGCTCTATATGCATGGGAGTGACAACGGAGATCGCCGTGAAAGACGACATCAAGACGCCAAAGACCCCGGCAGCAAGCGATATGCTGGGCTACTGCAACAACGCCACGCTGCGCAAAGCGGCCCGACGGCTGGGAAAGCTGTACGACGACGTGCTGGAGCCCAGTGGCCTGAAAGCGACCCAATGTGTCCTGCTCACGCAAATTTATGACCTCGGCCATCCGACCATGGCTGACCTCGCCAGGACTCTGCTGATGGATTTGTCCGCCATGCGCCATTCCCTGGGCCCGCTGATCCGCGATGGACTGGTCCTGCTTCAAGTCGATGCCCACGACCGCCGGGTCAAGCGGGTGGTTCTCACGCGCGCCGGGGTGGCGAAATTCAAGCAAGCCATCAAACTCTGGCGCAACGCGCAGGACCGTTTCGAGCAGGCGTTCGGCGCCGCGCGCGCGGAGAAACTGCGTTCCGAATTGAAGTTCGTCACCTCCGAAGCATTCAACGACGTGTTTTAGGCGGCGTCGACAGAGTGTGGTCCGCTCGTCCGGCATCAAATCACGAAGAACCCATGGCTGGCGTCGCGCCGGAGTTGTTCGACCAGGCCATATTCCCAATCCAGATACGCCTGCATCGCGCCGGCATCGACATCGGTGCCCTCATAGGGACGCCGGTAGCGGTGGGAGGGGTCGGGCTTCGGCAAAACCGTCGGTGGTCCCACTTCCAGCGCGCCATCATAGCCGCCATCGAGCACGTAGGTCTCCCATCCCATTTGCGCGAGCCACGACGCCGTCATGTCGGCACGAACCGCCCTATTGTCGGTCAGAAGGATGCGCGCGCCGCGTACCGGCGCCGCCATGTCGATCTCCTGCACCAGCTGCCCACCCGGATAGTGGCGAAACCCGGCGATATGCCCGGCCGCATACTCTTCGACATCGCGCACGTCGAAGCGATAGAGCGTACGCTGGATCTGCGCCGCGAGCGCGACGGTCTCCTCCACGCCGACATGCTTGACGCCGGCACGATAGGCCACGTCGCGGGCATTGACCGTCGCGCCCTCGAACAGGCCGATCCCGCCTCGCCTGACAGCGCCGTGTTCGAGGTCTTGTTGGGCGAGAGTCCAGCCGATCGTTCCGTTGCGCAGCGCCACCACTCTGTTCGCGACACCGGCATTGATCAGCGACTGGGTGCCGATGATCGACCGGGTGCGGCCGGCGCAATTGACGATGATGGTGGTCTTCGGATCCGGCGCGACACGGCCCGCGCGCAGCACCAGTTCGGCGCCGGGTACGCTGACCGAGCCCGGTATGTTCATGGTCGCATATTCATCGAACCGCCGGACATCGAGGATGGCGATATTGGCCTTGCCCGAAATCAGCGAGCCGACTTCTTCCGCGGATAATGAGGGCGTATGCCGGCGCGACTCCACCAACTCGCCAAACGCCTTGGCATAGGAGTTCACATCCCTGAAAATCTCAAAGCCCGCGTTGTTCCAGGCCTGGAGCCCGCCGTCGAGCGCGCGAACGTCGGTGTATCCCAGCGCCCCCAAGCGGTCGATCGCCGCGGCAACAAGCCCTTCGCCGGCATCGTAGACGACGACGGGCACATCCTTGCGCGGCAGCCGCATCTCGGCTTCGAGCGCGATCCGCTCGGCCGCCATGTTGGCGGCGAACAGCGGATGGCCGGTCGCGAAGGCGGCCTCGTGCCGCAGATCGAGCAGCGCGATTTCATCGCGCAGCAACAGGGCGCGGCGGACTTGCGAGGGCGTGACGGAGGGTGCGGTCATGAAGGGCGGGTGGGATGAGGATGGCGGGCAACCTTGCACGGTTGGGGCGGTTGGTTCAACTCGAGGCACACCCCGCGCAGGCGGGCTGACCTGGTTGGCTCCCGGTCCCTTACCCTCCCCTGGAGGGG
>NZ_JBEKCZ010000014.1:0-44745 GCF_050014615.1 Bradyrhizobium sp.
TTGATGAGGTTGGAAAGCGCGGTCTGGCCGAGGCGCTAATACACATAGCCCATGCAATAACTGTTCGTATTGTATTGCTGGGTATACGAGGAGTTGGTGGGGGGATTGGCCGGGGGATTGGTAGGAGAAGTGACGGGGGGATCGACGCACGCGCTGTTTTGCGGGGCAAAATGGCAGGCCAGGGTACAGCCGGTGGGGTACTGGACGTAGTTATCCGGGCTGATGCTCTGCAGCCGCACGGCCTCGGACGGTGTCGACGGCAGGCCCATCGATCCCGAGACATCCAGCGTCATGTAGAAATCGAGATACAGCGGCAGCGAAGAACTCGCTTGGGAAGTGCCGGAGATGCTGAGGGATTGATATCCAAGCACCTTCATGAACACCACCGGCACGGTGGCGCTGTAATTCACGATGGAACTCAGCGTCGCACCGGTCTTGGTGACGGTGGCGGTGAGCGACAGGTTGTTATAGCCGCCAACCGCATTCAAATTGCCGTTGAAGATGTTGGTGGCATCGGTCACGCCGGCCGAGACCGAGCCGTTGCCGGTCATGGCGGCCGCGGCGATAAAGCCGGACGAGTTCTGGGAAATCGAGGCCACGGCCGCGGCATCCGCCGCCGATTGCATCTTGGCCCGCATCCGGCTCGCCATCGAATAGTCGGTGGCGCTTCCGATCGCGGTCAAAATCGGAAGCAGGGCCAACGCGAAGATGACGGCGATATTGCCGTTTGAATTGCTGCGGAAACGACGAAGCAGCGCCGTCAGACGAGCTGCAAATCCAGCCTTTGCCATGTGAAACCAGTCCTGTCGCAATATCGGGGACGCGCGGGATCATAGCTGCCAATCCTTCGCTAAATTCTACTTACATCGTTACATTTTTAGCGTGGATGGGAATCAATGCTTAATAAAGTCTGAACGGACTTGGAGATCTGAACGGATCTGCTCCGGCGTCAGCTTCGGCGAGCCTTGGCCTGTGGCCTCGGCGCGCCTGATCAGGGCTTTGACGCGCCGCGACAGCGGGACCTGCAGCTGGCGCCGGTCGGCGATGTCAGCGAACACCGCGTCGGGCAGCCGCAGCAGATGCGGCATCCATGACACCGGGACCGGTGTCGCCGACACCGGCCTGATGCCCTCCGCTTTGATCGCCGCCAGCCCTTCGGCGATCTGATCGGCGAACAGCCGGCGCCAGGCGCGCTGCGCCAACTGCTCACGCAGCGGCAGATCGGCCAGCGCGTTGAGCGCGTTGTTGAGATTGACCAGCAGCTTGCCCCATTGCACGCCGGCGATGTCAGCGGTCGGGCGCATCGTCAGCCCGGGCACCGAAAGCCGGGCCGCGGTGCCGGCATCGTCCTGCTCAATGATGATGTCGCCGGAGGTGGCGCGATGAAATCGCCCCGGAGCCGGAGCGACCACGTTGAACGGCACCATGGCCGCCAGCACGCGTCGTCCGGGCATTCGTTCGCGCAGCACCGACGCATTGCCGACGCCGTTCTGCAGACTGACGACATCCGCATCGGAAGGCGCATGCCGCGCGATCAGCTCGGCGATCCCGGGCGTATCGGCGCTTTTGACGGTCACCAGCACCACGCCGGCATCGGCAAGAATTCGCGGATCCTCGGACAGTGTCAGCTGGCCCGGTGCGATCTGCCGCTCGAAACCCTCGAAGCTGGTCAGCCTGAGGCCATGGTCCTGAATTTCCTGGATCACGCGCGGGCGCGCCAGCAACGCCACGCGGGCTCCGGCGGCCGCCAGCATGCCGCCGACAAAACAGCCGATGCTGCCGGCCCCGGCTACGGCGATCAGCCTGTCCCGGATCATCCCGCCATCCCCACCCCTGACCCCTATCCTGACAGGATTCGATAGCAGACTTTGGCGGCCAGCGCGCGCCGAAGGGCGAGAGCGCCGCGACGCCGCCCGCGCCTTGTAACCGTCACAACGCGCCGGTATGTTTTGCGAGGTGGGGCAGGCACGCGGCAGGAGATAACGATGGGCTTACTCGACATACTCAACGGAATGCAGAACGGCCCGCGCGGCCCGAGCACTCCGAGCGCGCAAAGCGGCGGCGGGATGTCGCCGATGACCATGGCGATCCTCGCCCTGCTGGCCTACAAGGCCGTCAAGCATATTGGCGGCGGCCAGAGTGGCACAGCGCCGGCCCCCTCGCCCGCGGGCGGCGGAATGGCGGATGGTGGCGGCCTCGGTGGTGCTCTTGGTGGCGGCCTTGGCGATGTTCTCAAGGGCGGGCTCGGCGGCCTGCTCGCGGGCGGCGCCGCCGGCAGCGTGATCAGCGGCGGACTGGGCGACCTGCTCAAGCAATTTCAGCAGAGCGGCCATGGCGAAACCGCCAATTCGTGGGTGAGCCCCGGCCCCAACAAGCAGATCGCGCCCGGCGATCTCGCCAATGCGCTCGGCGCCGACCAGATCAACAGCCTGATGTCGCAAAGCGGCCTGTCGCGCGACGAGCTGCTCTCCGGCCTCAGCCAGCATCTGCCCGACGTGATCAACCATCTGACGCCGGACGGACGGCTGCCGACCGAAGACGAAGTATCCGGCCGCCTGTGAGGGGCCGATCTGCGAGAGCATTTTAAACCCGGTTTTTTTGAGAAAGAGGACGACCATCATGGGCGGCATTATCTGGATCATCATCGTCGGCTTCGTCGCGGGAATTATCGCCCGGCTGCTGTCGCCGGGTCCGAATAATCCCAGCGGATTCATCCTGACCACCGTGCTCGGCATCGTCGGCGCGTTTCTCGCGACCGCGATCGGCCAGGCCATCGGGCACTACAGCCCGGGTGAGGGCGCGGGCTTTATCACCGCGACCATCGGCGCGCTGGTGGTGCTGTTCATCTGGAACCGGCTGGTGGCAAGCGGCGTCATTGCCGACATGGGCCGCAAATAAGCTCCGTCATTCCGGGGCGCGCGAAGCGTGAACCCGGAATCTCGAGATTCTCCGATGTGCATTGCACATCGGAGTTCGATGCGGAGCCTGTCATCGGGCCGCGCTTCGCGCGGACCCGTTGGCATCGCCCCGGAATGACAAACCTCATGCGATGAGGTGCGCGCCCGCGTCCATCCGGACGATCTCGCCGGTCATGTTGCTCGAGGCCGGCGTGGCGAGGAAGCAGACCAGGCCCGCGACGTCTTCCGCGGTCGAGGCCCGTTTGAGCGGCACTTTCGACACCACGGAATCGCGGACCTTGGCCGCGCCGTCGACGCCGCGGCCCTTGGTGAACCACGGCGTGTCGATATAGCCGGGACAGACGGTGTTGACGCGGATCAGCGGCGCCAAAGCGCGCGCCAGCGACAGCGTCATGGTGTTGAGCGCGCCCTTGCTCGCGGCATAGGCGACCGAAGAGCCGACGCCGCTGATGCCGGCGACCGACGACACGTTGACGACCGTGGAGGCACGGCCCGAGGCCGTCGCGCCGGCTTCCAGCAGCGACCTTGCGGCCCGCACCATCTGGAACGGTCCGATCGTGTTGACGCCGAAGATGCGCTGGAAATCCTCCGCCGACAGGCCGTCCATATTGTCATGCGCCATGTGCTTGGTGGTGCCGGCATTGTTGATCAGCGCATCGAGACGCCCCCAGGGCGCGGCGGCCGCGGCGATCTTGCGGCAATCCTCATCGCGGGACACATCGCCCTGCACGACAACCACCTCGCCGCCCGCGCTGCGGCACAGATCGGCGGTCTGTTCGGCCTCCTTCTGGCTGGAGGAATAATTGACGACGATGCGCGCGCCATTCCTGGCCAGAATGGCTGCGGTCGCGGCGCCCAGACCGGACGCAGACCCCGTTACAATCACGCACAAACCATCCTTCGACATCCGCATTTCCTCTAATCTTCATTGAGCATTCCGCTGCAGCGGCGATCTACCATATCGCGCCGGGAAATGCCCGCAAATCCGCGAAACTCCGCCATGCGGAATTAGTCGCTATGCAGAATTGGTCCTGACAGACCCGCGGGTGCATGCCACCCTTGCAGGTCGCCCCGCGGACATCGGCGCTTGTCATGGCTGTGGCTTTTCCTCATCATGGCCAGCAAGAAAATACCGCACCGCAGCCCGGCAAATGGCCGCGCTTGCAGGTGCAGGCTGAAAACGAGGAACGCCTTGACGGAAGTTGAGAATATTGTCGCTGAAACCGCCGAGAAGATATTCGCGGATCTCGCCGACCCGCAAACCGTCAACCACGACAAGAAAGGCGGCTGGAAAGCGCCGCTTTGGCAGGCCCTGACGCAGGCCGGGCTGCCCTTGTCATGGGTTTCCGAGGAATGCGGCGGTTCCGGTGCCAGTCTCGCCGAAGGTTTCAGCGTGCTCGGTGCGGCCGGCCGTTTCGCGCTGGCGGTGCCGCTCGCCGAAACCATGCTGGCGGGATGGCTGTTGTCGCAGGCGAAAATCACCTCACCCGAAGGCGCCATGACGGTGGCGCCCGCCGGCCCGAAGGACCGTCTCACGGTCGGCGCCGACGGCACCCTGTCCGGACGCGCGCGCGGCATTCCCTTCGCTGGGGATGCCAAGCATATCGCGGTGCTGGCGCAGGGAAACGGCGGCCTTTCGATCGCGCTGGTCGAGGCCGGCGCCTGCCGGATCGAGGCCGGTCTCAATCTCGGCGGCGACGGCAGCGACACCGTGACCTTCAGCAACGTGCATCCGGTCGCGATCAAGCCGGCGCCAAAGGGCTTCGATCGCACCGCGCTGATGCTGATGGGCGGTGTTGCCCGCAGCCTGCAGATTGCTGGCAGCCTCGAATCGATGCTCGACATCAGCGTGCGCTACTCCAACGAGCGCGTCGCCTTTGAGAAGAAGATTTCGAAATTCCAGGCGGTGCAGCACAATCTGGCCAAGCTTGCCGGCGAGTCGGCGGCAGCGCTGGCCGCTGCGACCTCGGCGGCGGACGCCATCGCCAACTGCAAGAGTTTCGATGAGGCGGTATTTCTCGAAGCGGCCTCGGCGAAGATCCGCTGTTCGGAGGCCGCCGAAAAGGGTGGCGCGATCGCCCATCAGGTGCATGGCGCGATCGGCTTCACCATCGAGCACATCCTGCATCGCTACAGTTTGCGCGCGCTGGCCTGGCGCGACGATTTCGGCTCCGAGAGCTACTGGGCCGTGGAACTCGGCAAGATGATCGCCGCGCGCGGCGCCGACGAATTATGGCCGCTGGTGGCGTCGCGCTGACCCCTTACGAAATTTGCCTGAAGTTTGCTTGCACGAAAGCCGGAACTAAAAAAATGACCGCAGCCCTTCGTTTCGATCCGATCCGCCTGCCGCCCGAATGCGAACAGCTGCGCAAGGAAGTGCGCGCCTTTCTTGCCGACGAAATCGCCGCGGGCACCTTCGATCCGCACAAGCCCAACCGTGAAGACAGCGACGCGCCGGAATTCTCCCGCCGGGTCGGCGAACGCGGCTGGCTCGGCATGACCTGGCCGAAGAAATATGGCGGTCACGAGCGCACCTTCCTTGAACGCTATGTGGTCACCGAAGAGATGCGCGTCGCCAACGCGCCGACCCGGCGCTTCTTCGTCGCCGACCGGCAGAGCGGCCCGGTGCTGCTGAAATACGCGCCCGAGCGCATCAAGATGGACATCCTGCCGCGGATCTGCCGCGGCGAGGTCTGTTTCGCGATCGGCATGAGCGAGCCGAATTCCGGCTCCGACCTGTTCGCGGCCAAGACCAAGGCCACCAAGACCGACGGCGGCTGGCTGATCAACGGCACCAAGATCTGGACCTCGTCGGCGCATATCGCCGACTACATGATCGCGATTTTCCGCACTTCGCCGTCCACCAAGGAGAACCGCCGCCACGGCCTGACCCAGTTCCTGGTCGACATGAAGATTCCGGGCATCCAGGTCAATCCGATCGGCCAGATCACCGGGCAATTCGAATTCAATGAGGTGGTGTTTACCGACGCCTTCATGCCCGACGATCATGTGCTGGGCGAGATCGACGGCGCCTGGAAACAGGCCACCAGCGAACTCGCCTATGAGCGAAGCGGGCCGGAGCGTTTTCTCGAAACCTATTATGTGCTGACCGAACTGGTGCGCGCGGTCGGAAAAGACCCCGACACCCGCAGCGCGGAGGGTATCGGACGGCTGGTCGCGCAGCTCCATACCATGCGGCGGATGTCGGTGTCGGTCGCGGGCATGCTGCATGCCGGCAAGGAACCGGTGGTCGAAGCCTCGATCGTCAAGGACATCGGCACGATCTGGGAGCAGCAATTGCCGCACCGGGTTCGCGACCTCGCCGCCTTCGTCGATCCCGATGCGTCGAACCACGCGACACTGGAACAGCAGTTGGACTTCGCGATCAAGACCGCGCCCAAGCTGACGATCCAGGGCGGCACCACCGAGGTGCTGCGCGGCATCATCGCGCGCGGGCTTGGACTGCGCTAGGCGCGCGGCCTGGACTGCGCTAGCGCTACTAGAATCATTTCAATCGAGGATCATCATGACAAAATTCACGGACATCGGCGTCGAGAAGACCGGCCACGTCACCACGATCGAGATCCAGCGGCCGCCGCTGAATTTCTTCGACATCTCGCTGATCAACCAGATCGCCGATGCGCTGACCGATATCGACAATGATCCGGAAGCGCGCGCGGTGGTGCTGGCGGCGCAAGGCAAGGCGTTCTGCGCCGGCGCCAATTTCAACGATCCGGCCAGACAAGAGCAGGAGGCGCGCGAAAAATCCGATCCGGCCACCGGCCTCGGCCAGATCAGCCATCTCTATGTCCAGGCGGTGCGGATCTTCCGCAACAAGAAGCCGATCGTCGCCGCCGTCCATGGCGCGGCCATCGGCGGTGGGCTCGGACTCGCGGTATCGGCGGATTTCCGCGTCACCTGCCCCGAGGCGCGCTTCGCCGCCAATTTCACCAAGCTTGGATTTCATCCCGGCTTCGGGCTGACCGCGACGCTTCCCGAACTGGTCGGCAAGAACAATGCCGAACTGATTTTCTACACCAGCCGGCGCGTGACCGGCGAAGAAGCCTATCGAATGGGCCTCGCCAATGAATGCGTGCCGCAGGATCAGGTTCGCGCTGCCGCGATGAAACTCGCGCAGGAAATCGCCGAGTGCTCGCCGCTGGGACTGCTGTCGACCCGCGCCACCATGCGCGCCGGCCTCGCCGACCGCGTCATGGCCGCGACCACCCACGAACTATCAGAACAAACCCGCCTGCGCGCCACCGAAGATTTCAAGGAAGGCGTCAAAGCCACCTCCGAGCGCCGCGCCGCGAATTTCAGGGGAAGGTGAGTTCTAAAAGAGGCGTTGAATTTTAAAAGATGTCGTCCCGAAATGACGGCACGTAAATCTACGTCGTCCCGGCGAACGCCGGGACCCATACGCCGCGGCTTATCGATTGAGAGGCGGTGTCAAACACCTTCTTTCATCATGACGGCCTGTGGTTATGGGTCCCGGCGTTCGCCGGGACGACCCGTTGATGGAACCCGCCCGACCTCACCCCGCCAGATGAAACATCACTCCACCGAGTCCAAACGAATCGCCTGATACCGCGCAGCCTCTGTTCTTCGCGGCATCACGCACGGCAGCGACATCGGCTACCCGAAAATCGAGACCGCTCATGATCTCGCTGTCGCCCTTGATGAAGCGGAAGCAGCCATTGGGCAGTTTCAGCTCTGGCTCGCCGCTTTCATTTTCGGTGACGGACACCCCGATGATTCGACCCCAGTGCGCGGCCAGCGCCCGCGGCTGCGGGCTTGCCATCTCGACGCCGGTCAGGGCCTGCGTGACATCCTTGCGGATCGATCGCTGCCAGTCCGGACCGGCCGGGGGATAGGGGCCGAGAATATCGTCGCTGCCGTCGGTGTGGTTGAATTCGATGAACGCCGCGCGGCAATCGCGCGGATGCAGCTGCACGCCGTGATAGGGCGCGTGATCGATCACGTTGGCGATGCGCACGCCGATGCTCTCGGCGTGCCGTCCGCGCGCGTCCGGATCATCGCAGCAGAAGATGGCCATGTAGCCGCCGCGGCCAGCGGTCTTGTCGAGAAAGCGCCCCGCCGCGGTGCCGGGCTGCAACGGCGCCACCACTTCCAGCAGAACGGTATCGACCGGCAGCAGCGCGTTCTCCAGGCCATATTTGGCGACGTTGCCGTCGCGGTAGCAGATTTTGAGACCCATGATCTCCGATATATCAGCGATCACGGGCTCGAGCCGCGGCGCCACCAGGCAGATTTGCCGCAGCCGCAGATAGCCCGTCATTTTCAATGCCCCTGAAACACCGGCTTGCGCTTTTCAACGAACGCCTTGGCGGCTTCCTTATGATCGGCGGTCTCGCCGGCGCGCGAGTGATGGATCGCCTCGGCGTCGAAGCAGGCTTCCAGCGACAGATGCTCGGCATTGTTGATGTTGCGCTTGATATAGCCCAGCGTCACCGACGGTCCCTGCGCCAGCGACATCGCCAGCTCATGCGCCGCGGCTTCGACCTCGGCATCGGCAACGACCCGCGTTACGATGCCGAGCGCGAGCGCTTCCTGGGCGGTCAGCACCGGCGACAGCAGATAAAGCTCGCGCGCCTTGGCGCTGCCGAGCAGATGCGTGAGAAAATAAGTGCCGCCGTAATCACCGGACAGACCGACCTTGGCGAAGGCGGTGGTGATCTTGACCGACGCCGAGGCGACGCGCAGATCGCAGGCCAGCGCGATCGACAACCCGGCGCCCGCCGCCGCGCCATCAACCTGCGCCACCACCGGCTTCTGCATCTGGTGCAGGATGCGGGAGACTTCCATGCCGCGCCGCAGATTGGTCATCTTGGCTTCGAACGATAGCGGCGCCCGTCCCTCCGCCATCGATTTGACGTCGCCGCCGACACAGAACGTGCCGCCCGCGCCCTTGAGCAAAACGGCGCGGACCTCGTGATCCTCCGCCGCGCGCCGCGCCGCTGCGACCAGACCCAGCGTCATATCCGGATTGAGCGCATTGCGCCGGTCGGGACGATTCATGGTGATCGTGAGCAGGCCGTATTCGAGGTTTTGCAGGACGATGTCGTTCATGGGTTTTTGCTTTCGTTGTTGTTGGTTTTTGTCCCGTCATTCCGGGATGGTCCGAAGGACCAGACCCGGAATCTCGAGATTCCGGGCTCGATGCTGCGCATCGCCCCGGAATGACGGCTTCCTTAACTTCGCGCGTTCGCGTCTTTCGTTATTTCTTCACCAGCGGGCAACGCGACAATTCCAGCGACTGGAACGCCTCATTGCCGGGAACGGTCGCGAGCAGCTTGTAATCATCCCAGCGTCCTTTGGATTCCGAAGGCTTCTTGACCTCGAACAGATACATGTCGTGCACCATGCGGCCATCCTCGCGGATCCGGCCGTTCTTGGCGAACACGTCGTTGATCGGGGTGTCCTTCATGATCTTCATGACGGCGGCCGAGTCGGTGGTGCCCGCGGCCTTGACCGCCTTGAGGTAATGCAGGACCGACGAATAGACGCCGACCTGCGCCCCGGTCGGCACCCGCTTCATCCGGTCCATGAAGCGCTTGGAAAACGCGCGGGTTTCATCGTTGAGGTCCCAGTAGAACGCTTCCGTCAGCAGCAACCCCTGCGCGGTCTCGAGGCCGACGCTGTCGATATCGGTCACGAAGGCCAGCAGCGGCGACAGTTTCTGGCCGCCCTTCATCACTCCGAACTCGGCCGCCTGCTTGATGGCGTTGATGGTGTCGCCGCCGGCATTGGCGAGCCCTATCACCTTGGCCTTCGAGCTCTGCGCCTGCAGCAGATAGGACGAAAAATCCGACGTGTTGAGCGGGTGACGAACGCCGCCCAGCACCTTGCCGCCGGCCTTGCGCACCACATTGGTGGTGTCCTTTTCGAGATCCTGTCCGAAGGCGTAATCGGCGGTCAGAAAGAACCAGGTATCGAGCCCCTGCTTGACGGCGGCCAGACCCGTGACGTTGGCCTGCGCGAAGGTGTCGAACACATAATGCACGGTATAGGGACCGCAGGCTTCGTTGCTGAGCCGGATCGATCCGGGCCCGGAGAACATGATGATCTTGTTGCGGGCCTTGGCGATCTCGCCGGCGGCCAGCGCGGTCGCCGAGGCCGCGACGTCCCAGATCATCTCGACGCCCTGATTGTCGAGCATGTCGCGGGCGATGTTGGCGGCCAGATCGGCCTTGTTGAGATGATCGGCGGCGAGGATCTCGATCTTGCGGCCCAGCACTTCGCCGCCAAAATCTTCCGCCGCCATTTTGGCGGCCGTCTCGCTGCCGGGGCCGGTGATGTCGGCATAAAGCCCGGACATGTCGAGGATGCCGCCGAGCTTGAGCGGAGGCTTGCTTTGCGCCATCGCCGCGGAGGCGGCGGCCGCGAGCATGGTGGCGAGAACGCCGGCAAAAACGCGTTTCATGCTGTTCATGAAGCCTCCCTGACGACCTGCCGCATGGCCGGGCGGCCGCTATTGCTGTTGCCGCAATCATGCCGCAAGCGATGCGCAGCGGCAAGCCGCGCCGGGCGGCACCCGATCATGGCAGCATGCAACCGCCTTGTACCCCGCCTATATTCCGCAAAGCGGAAGGTGCGAGCCGAGCCGAACTATGCTAGATTTGGAGCATGTCGAAATCGAAGCGATCAGGTTCGAAGGTCAAGAAAAAGGGCGGGTTTGTCATTGGCCGCGACAACTTCGGGAAAATTAGCGCCGTTGAGGGTATCCGACTGACGCCAATCATGAAAAAAAGGGCGAGCGACGCGGAGCGCAAGGGATTGTCTGCCGAGGAGTATCGCCAGACCATAGTCCGATCTTATCGCAAGGCCTGAGCGCGCCGGGCATGTATGACGCGATCGATGATCCGTACACTTACGAGAATTCAACGGTTCTCGTAAACAAGCTCGATTTGCGCGATCAGGGCGATCTGGACGCTTACGAGGCCGAAATCTCCAACGCGCGATCGGGTGAGCCATTGCCCGAAGGTGAGCTTGATTTTGAGCACTATTGCGCCGTCCACCATCACCTGTTTCAAGACGTCTATGCTTGGGCGGGCCAAGTGCGCACAGTGCGTATATCGAAGCAGGGCAACCCGTTTTGTTATCCCGAGCATATCGCGGCCCAGGCCGGCAAGCTGTTTGCGGAACTGAAAGCCAATAACTTTCTTGAAAACCTTCAACCTGATGAGTTCTCGGCCCAAGCGGCGCATTTCCTCTCCGAGTTGAATGCAATTCACGCCTACCGCGAAGGAAACGGGCGCACCCAATTGACCTTCCTTGCGATGCTGGCCGACAATGCCGGCCATCCGCTCGATCTTGAAGCGTTTGATCCTGACGTCATGCTCGAAGCGATGATCGAGAGCTTCGAGGGCGACGAGAAAAAGCTGGTTCGCGCGATCAGGGAGCTTATCGCCAAATGAGAATTGCCGCGCTGGCGCTATGCGGCTTCACACTTGTTGTCGCTCCCGCCGGTTCGGCTATTGCTGCGGGATGCGCGTTTGAGGCGCAAGGGGATGGCCATGTCGCTGCCATCATCGATGCGCGCACCTTTCGCCTGCAAGATGGCCGCGAGATCCGCCTCGCCGGCATCGAGCCGGTGGTGCCGGAGACATCAGCGGCGAGCCGCGCGCCGGCGCTGTCGGCGATCCTGACCGGACGCGAGGTGATATTGCGCGCCGATGACGACACGCCCGATCGCTATGGCCGCCAAGCCGCTTTCGTGTTTCTCGCCGCGTCCGAAAATTCGCCCACGGAGACGCTGGTGCAGAGCGAACTGCTGGCGCAGGGTGAAGCGCTGGTGTCGGCGATGGTGACCGACAAGGACTGCGCCGCGGCGCTGATGGCCGCCGAGGCGGCGGCGCGTGAGGCCAAACGCGGCATTTGGGCCGACCCGGCGGCCATAAAAAACACGGAAAGTCCGGGCGATATTTTGGCCGGGATCGGGCGGTTTATGGTGGTCGAGGGCAAGGTTTTGTCGGTCCGGCAGGCCGGGGCAACGACTTACGTGAATTTCGGGCGGAACTGGACACGGGACTTTGCTGTGACTATTTCAAGGCGCGTGCTACCCAGTTTCGAGGCGGCCGGCATCTCCCTTAAGTCGCTCGAGAATCGACGGATTCGTGTTCGCGGTTGGATCGAGGCACGGGGCGGGCCGCGAATTGAAGTGCTCCGGGTGGGGCAGATTGAAATGCTTGGCGGGAATTAGCTCGCGGAACTCTGACGAGTAGCTGAATTGGCTGGTGGTGCGGGACGGCACGGGAAATGGATGAGCCGCCGCCTTTGGGCTGCGCCGGCCCTGCTGTGCGCCGGTTTCATGCTGGCCGCCTGCGGCGATATCAGCCGGTTCCAGGCCGGGTCCTCCCCGACGGCGGCCAATCCGGCCAAGCCCAACCGCACGGTCGCGCAAAGTCCCGCCGCCGAAAAAGAGCATGAGCGAATCCTGTCCTCCTATGGCGGCGCCTATGACGATCCCAAGCTGGAAGCCCTGATCGGCAAGACCGTCGACCGGCTGGTGGCGGCATCGGATCGTCCCGATCAGGCCTACAAGGTGACGATCCTCAATTCGGGCGCGGTCAATGCGTTCGCGCTGCCGACCGGCCAGCTCTATGTCACGCGCGGCCTGATCGCGCTGGCCTGCGACACCTCGGAACTGTCGTCGGTGCTGAGCCACGAGATGGCGCATGTGCTGGCCAAACACGCCTCGATCCGCGAGGACCAGGCGCGCCAGGCCGCCGTCGTCACCCGGGTCGTCACCGAGATGGGCAACGATCCCGACCTGACCGCGCTGGCGCTGGCCAAGACCAAACTGACGATGGCGAGCTTTTCGCGCGCCCAGGAATTCGAGGCCGACGGCATCGGCGTCGGCATTTCGGCGCGCGCGCATTTCGATCCGTTCGGCGCGGCGCGTTTCCTGACCGCGATGGAGCGCAACGCCGAACTGAAAGCCGGCAAGAACTCGGTCGATCCGCGCGCCCAGGACTTCCTGTCGTCGCACCCGGCGACGCCCGAGCGCGTCGAGAACGCGCAGAACAACGCGCGGCAGTATTCCTCGCCTGAAAACAACGAACGCGATCGCGAAACCTATCTCGCCGCGATCGACAACATCGTCTATGGCGAGGATCCGAGCGAGGGCTTCGTGCGCGGCCGGCGCTTCCTGCATCCCAAGCTCGGCTTCACCTTCGCCGCCCCCGAAACCTTCACGCTGGACAATACCGCGCAGGCCGTGATCGGCGTGCGCGACGGCGGTACGCAGGCGATGCGCTTCGATGTGGTGCGGGTGCCGGCGGAACAGACGCTCGGCGATTATCTCAATTCGGGCTGGATGGAAAATGTCGACAAGGCCTCGACCGAGGATCTGACCATTGGCGGTTTTCCGGCCGCCGCCGTGACCGCCCATGGCGATCAATGGCAATTCAAGGTCTATGCGCTGCGCTTCGGCAGCGACGTCTACCGCTTCATCTTCGCCGCCAAGCAGAAGACCACCGAAAGCGACCGCAACGCCCGCGAAACCGTGAATTCCTTCCGCCGGCTGACGCTGGAGGAAATTCAGGCGGCGCGGCCGCTGCGCATCAAGGTGATCAACGTGCAGCCCGGCGACACCGTGGAATCGCTGTCGCACCACATGGCCGGACTCGACCGTCCGGTGGAGCGCTTTCGCATCCTCAACGGGCTCGACGCCCACGCCCAGGTCAAGGCCCGCGACCGCGTGAAGATCGTGGTGGATTGATTTCGTTTCGTCGTCCCTGCGCACGCCGGGACGACTCGCTGATAAATCACGGCAACAAAATCGCGTCAGGTGTCGGCTAACCCGAACCCCTCGCGTGAAATCGCCGATTGGCGGCCCGAGACGAGGTCGCCGATCAGGCGCCCGGACGCCAGCGCCAGCGTAAATCCAAGCGCGCCCTGCCCGATGTTCAACCAGAGATTCCCGAACGGTGTCCGGTCGATGATCGGAAGGCCCTTCGGCGTCGCGGGACGAAGTCCGCACCATGCGACCGCTTTGTCGAAGTCGGCAACCCCCGGGAACATCGCGGTGGCTTCGGCGCGGAGCGTGGCGACCCGTCGAGGATCCATATCGGCGCGCCGGCCGGTGATGTCGGCCATCCCCGCTATCCGCAACCGGTCTCCGAGACGCGCATAGACCATCTTGCGCTCATAGTCTGTTATGCTGATGCGCGGCGCGATCGCTCCCGCGTCCAACGGCGCCGTGAGGCTATATCCCTTCAACGGGTACAGCGGCACGCGAATCCCCAACGTTGCGAGCAACGGCACACTCGACGCTCCGGTGGCGATCACGATGTGATCCGCCTTAAGATCTTCGTCATCAGCGGATGCCGTGACCCGCCGTCCGGACGTCCGGCGCAGCTGGGTGACGGTGGTCCCGAAACGGAACGCGACGCCACGCCTGCGTAACAGGCGCATCATTCCCACGCAGAATTGATAGCAGTCGCCGCTGTCTTCGCTGCCGGTGAAGATGCCTCCCTGCAGCTGGCCGGCGAGATGGGCGAGTGCCGGCTCTTTTGCAATACAGGCGTCAGCCTCCAGCGCTTCCTGCTCGCACCCCAGCGACCGCTGGTAATCCAGCAGATGCCGCGCCGCATCGAACGCGGCACGCGTCCGATAGACCACAAGCTTGCCGGCGTTGGCGTGATCAAAACTCAAATCGGGCTCGCCCGCGAGTAATTCGTCCATCAGATCGCGGCTAAGAAACGACAGCGAAAGCAAACGTCGCGTTGACAGCTCGCTTTGACGAAGGGTGCAGGCGCGCGCGAATTGCAGCAGCCAGCTCCATTGCTGGAGATCGACACGGGGACGGAAGCGAACCGGCGAATCCCGCCGCAAAAGCCAGTTCGGCAGTTTTGAAAGCACGCCGGGGGCGGCCAGCGGAGCGACGTAGCTATAGGAAAGCTGACCACCATTGGCAAAGCTGGTCTCGCTCGCAACATCGTCGTTGCGCTCGATGACGGTGACCTGATGCCCGTCGGCCTGCAGATACCAGGCCGTGGTCAGTCCGACGACGCCGGCGCCGAGTACGATGGCATGCATGGCCCAGTGAAGCTCCTGATGAACAGGTCGCCACTTTCTTCAAATGCCCCGGGAACGTCCAATATCGTTCGGCACACGGGATATAAACGCGGGTTATATCTCGCCGACCATGAATGGCGATGCTGCCCTAGCTCACCTGACGCAGGAACTTCATCAGACGGTCTGCGGCGCGCGGTGGCGGGCGCTCGTGCTGGGTCAGGGCATAAACATTCAGGCTGGAGGCAAGCTCCACCGGCCGCACCTGGATGTCCGAGGCGCCAGGCGGATAGTTGGCTGTGAACCCGTCGACCAGCGCGATGCCAACACGGGCCTGCACCAGCGACTTGGCCAGGGTATAGGTCTGTACCGAAATGGCACTTTTGGGGATGGCTCCGGCATCCTCCAGCCAGTTGGACAGGATGCCGCCGAGGTAATCATCGGCATCGATGGTGATGAGGGGTTGACCCATCAGCTCCTCGGCCCGCAACGGGCGGTTCAGCAGTTTATCGGGCCACCAGCCGGCAGGCGCGATCGCGCACAGGCTGCAACTTCGCAGCGGCGTGAGCACGAGGTTGGGATGCGAGACCGGACGCATCGTCAGGCCGATCTCGATTTCGTTGAGCAAAAGCGCCTGCTCGATTTCCCGTGTGTGGGCTACCGACAGATCGCATTTTGATTGCGGGAATGCCCGGCACCAGCGTGCCACGGCTTGTGGCAACAAATGATGAGCGAGCGCGGGGGTCGCCGCTATACGCAGCGGCCGGACCGAGCCATGCGAAAGACTGGCGGCGAGCCGCCGGATGCGCCGGAGCTGCTCATCGAAGGGTGCCAGTTCCCGTTGCAGCTGCAGCGCCTCCGGAGTGGGCACCAATTTTCCCTTGCTGCGCAGGAACAGCGGAAACCCGACCGACAGCTCGGCGTGTTGAAGGGTTTTGCTCACCGCCGGCTGCGAAACGTTGAGGATTTTGGCCGCACCATTGGTCGAGCCGGTCAGCATGACCGCGCTGAAAACTTCGATGTGTCGCAGGCGCACCTGTTTCCTCCGGAGCGTAACGCGGGGTCCCGGCGCGTTACATGTCAGTCCAGCTCAATGCTGGCGTGATTTGCATCATCAATGCCGCAGCGCCCCTATAACCCATGGTTATATCACGGGCTTCTCTTTTCATTGGGCGTGCCAAAGCGGCGACATCTACAGTCGCGTCCAACCAGACCGGCAGTCTGGCGCAACTGAACCATCAAATCCAGTTGTCTCGCATCAGGGGGATTTCGTGGGGTCGGGCTTTTCCAGATCGCAAAAGATGGCTTGTCTTTCTGGACTGTTTCTGGCCTGGGCAGTCGGATATGCCGATCGCATCCTGATGAGCGTTGCGATCATCCCGATCAGTCACGAGCTCGCCCTCGATCCGCGCCAGGCCGGCATGCTGCTGAGTGCATTTTATGTCAGCTATGCGCTGATGCAACTGGCGGGCGGCTGGCTGTCGGATCGCTACGGCTCGCGCATCGTTGTCGTGCTGTGCATCGTGATGTGGTCGGTATTTACCAGCGCCACCAGCCTGGCCTGGTCGTTCGCTTCGCTGCTGGCGATTCGCTTTATGTTCGGCGTCGGCGAGGGCAGTTTTCCTCCGGCCAGTTCGGTTACAATAGCCGAGGTGTTTCCAAAGCCGGAACGAGCGCGGGCGAAGTCGTTCCTGATCTCCACCGTGTTCCTTGGCAATGCCGCCGGCGCGGGCCTGATTGGCGCCACGGTCGCCTGGCTCGGCTGGCGCGGATCGTTTCACATTCTCAGCGCCGCCGGCTTTGCCGTCGCGCTGGTGCTCTGGTTTGCGTTGCGCGGCGGCATCACCGCACAGCGCGAGCGCGCCGCCAGCCGACCGCGTCAGATGTGGGGGTCGCTGCTCCGAACCTCGATGGCGTGGAAGCTGACGGCGATCTGGTCTTTTACCAGTCTGCTGTATATCGGCGTTCAGTCCTGGATGCCGTCATACCTGATGCAGACCTGGGGGGTTGATCTAAAGCAGGTCGGTCTTGCGACCATGCTCCCGAATCTGATCGCGTTTGCCGGAACCAACGTGGTCGGCCTGCTGCTCGACAAGCACGGCAAGGGCCGCGAGCGGCTGTTCATGGTTCTCGGCGCGTTGTTCAGCGCCGTATTTCTGGCGCTGATGATGATAACGGCCTCGATTTATCTGCTGCTGATGTATTGGACGCTGCTGCTGCTGGCATTCAACTTTGTCTATGCTACGGTTTTCGCGGCGCCGCTGCGGCACTTCCCTGAGCACTTGATCGGCAGCGCGACAGGACTGATGAATTTCGGCGGACAGATCGGTGGCTCGGTGGCTCCCGTCGCCATGGGTGCGTTGATCGCGGCGACCGGAGGGTCATATCTTGCGGCGTTCTGTCTCTTGCTGGCGTCTGCCGTCACGTCAGCCGTCATCGCCACAGGCTGGCGGCCGGACGGCGATTCGGCCGTCGCTGTCCAGCTTGCAGCCGCCAAATAAACACAGGAGTTCGCCATGACCGACGCTACGGCCCGCCCCTTCGACCTCCTGATTCGCGGCGGAACCGTCATTGACGGAACGCGCCAGCCCCGCTTCGATGCAGACGTCGCCATCCGCGATGGCATGATCGCGGCCATCGGCGATCTCTCAGGCGCGCCGGCGCTGGTGACGCTGGAGGCCGGCGGCAAGATCGTCGCGCCGGGCTTCATTGATTCCCATACCCATGACGACCATGCGGTGCTGTCCGACCCCGACATGATCTTCAAGATTTCGCAAGGCGTCACCACCGTGGTGACAGGCAATTGCGGCATCAGCCTCGCCCCGCTCAAGCCGGAATTGCCGCGACCGATGCCGCAGAGTCTGCTGGGTCAGTCCGGTGACGAAACGTTTCCTCGCGCGTTCG
Source organism: Bradyrhizobium sp. (assembly GCF_050014615.1). Classification (GTDB taxonomy): domain Bacteria; phylum Pseudomonadota; class Alphaproteobacteria; order Rhizobiales; family Xanthobacteraceae; genus Bradyrhizobium. Next base: position 17,862 of record NZ_JBEKCZ010000014.1, read on the forward strand.
AACATTTTTCCGACTATCTGGACGCGTTGCGCCGCGCGCCGGCATCGGTCAACGTCGCCGCGATGGTCGGACATACGACGCTGCGCCTGATGACCATGGATTCGCTCGATCGTGCCGCGACATCGGAAGAAATCGCCGCGATGCGCGGTTTACTGGTCGAAGCGCTGGACGCCGGCGCGATCGGCGTCTCCACCGGCACTTACTACCCGCCTGCGGCGATGGCTCCCACCGAGGAAGTGATCGAGGTTTGCCGGCCCATCACCGGCACCGGCGCGGTTTACGCGACCCATATGCGCGACGAGGCGGAGGGCTGCGTCGACTCGCTGAATGAATCCTTCGAGATCGGCCGCGCGCTGAATGCACCGGTCGTGATTTCCCATCACAAGCTGATCGGCGAGGCGAATTTCGGCAAGTCGGCCGTGACCTTGCCGTTGATACAGGCGGCGATGAAGTGCCAGTGCCTGGCGCTCGACTGTTATCCCTATGCGGCCAGTTCGACCATGCTGCATACCGACGAGGTCAGGCTGCGTGGCCGTGTCCTGATCGCCGAATGCGAAAAGCATCCGGAATATGTCGGCCGCGACCTCGCCGATATCGCCAGGGAATGGCAGGTCAGCCGGCTGGAGGCGGCCCGGCGCCTGCAACCGGCGAGCGCGATCTATTTCATCATGGATGAGGGCGATGTCAGAAATATCCTGGCCTTCGAAGAGACCATGGTCGGCTCCGACGGCCTGCCCGGCGGCACCAAGCCGCATCCGAGACTCTGGGGAACGTTTCCGAGGGTTCTGGGTCATTACAGCCGCGATGTGGGGCTGTTTCCACTGGAGACCGCGGTCTGGAAGATGAGCGGACTGACCGCGAAAAACTACGGTCTGGCGAACAGGGGAACACTCGCTTTGGGGCAGCATGCCGATGTCGTCGTGTTTGACGCCGCGACCGTGATCGACAAGGCCACCTACGATACACCGACCGAACAGGCCGAGGGCATCGAGGCTGTCATCGTCAACGGCGCGCTGACCTGGCACCGTGGCGCGCACAGCGGCGCGCGCCACGGCCAGGTCTTGACGCGCAAGTCTTAACCCGCAGGTCTTGATTCATCGCGAAGTTCTTCCCTGATCGGGCCATATGATCTGGAAGTTCCTGCGGAAGATGGGGCGGACGCGTCCATCGCAGCCGCGATCATCGCCATGTCGTGCGCGGAAATTTCGAACAGGCCGAAGCGCAACTGAAATCCCCAATTACTTCGCGTTGTCGTGAATTGCAGCCTGCCGACCAGTGGTTTGATCGGCGCCTCCTCGGCCGTGTGCCAGTCGACGCTACGGCGGAACGGCGAGAAACCGCCGCCGATGTCCGCCTGATAGGCCAAGCCGTCGCGCACGACGCCAATCGCCGTAAACGACTGCAGTCGGTCGTTGCCGCGGAACTCGGTGGCCGGCGAGTAGTAAACAACCCTGTCGCCGGGCTGGATACGTTTGAGCGGCGCGGCCTTGCCGTGACAGACCTGCATGAATCCCTGACCGCGGCCGAGCCGGACATGCTCGGCGGAAGCCACCGCGACCCAGTTCCGGCTCATGCGGCACCGGGGACGAACACGCGCAGGCGATGACCGTCGGGATCGGCCGCCACGAAGGTATGGCCGAAATCCATTTGCACGGGCTCTTGCAGGATCGTCAGTCCGCGCTTCTTCCAGTCGTTGAATGTCGAGGTGACGGCGGCGACATCCGCGACCGTGAACGCGACTTCGCCGGCGCCGGCGTGCGCGGTGGCCGCGGGCTCGACGGTGTTGCGCGACCACAGTCCCAGCATCACGCTATCCGTCAACGGCAACATCGCGAAGGTGGGGGAGGAGTCAATGACGGGCCGACCGAGCAGATCGGCGTAGAAGCTGGCGCTGGCCGGCGGGTTCTCGACATAGAGCAGGACGAAATTGAAGTTTGGCATGGCGCTGGTCCCTTGATTGAACGTCGCTGCCGGAACGTGTGTCCGGGATAGGTTCAGTTTAGGAGACGACACTGCCAAAAACTGTCAGTAGTGATTTCGGGCTATTGTTCCGGAATTCCTTCGACCGCGCGCCAATCCTTCAGCAGGACCTGGCGGCGGCGCGGATAGCGTTTGTCCGTGACCTGCACCTTGCTGATGCGGTCGGTCCGGAAGTGGCGGAAACCCTGGCGCATTTCGCACCACGCCACGACGATGCGCACCCGCTCGAAGAAGCCCAGCGCGAACGGCCAGATGGTCCGCCGTGAATCGCTGCCACTTTTGTCGAGATAGCGGATGCGCAATTTGCGCTCACCCCGAATCGCCTGGCGGATGACCGGCAATTCGCTGTCACCGGCGGCCATCGCCTTTCGCGGCCCGATCAGAAGGCTTGACGTATCAAGGCTGGTTTTGAGGTCCGGCGGCAGCACCGCTGCGATCTTGGCCAATGCGTTGCGCGCGGCGGCGCTCAACGCCGCATCGGCACGGTCGGCCACCCACCGCGAGCCGAGTACGATCGCCTCGATCTCCTCTTCCGAAAACATCAAAGGCGGCAGCATGAAGCCGGGGCGCAGGACGTAGCCCACGCCGGGCTCGCCGTCGATATGCGCCCCCTGCGCGTTCAGCGTTTCGATGTCCCGGTAGAGCGTCCGGAGCGAAATGCCGAGCGCCCCGGCCAACACCGCACCACTGACCGGTCGGCGGTAGCCGCGAAGGTGCTGGATGAGATCGAGTAGACGCTGCGCGCGTGACATCGAGCCGCCCTGTTGTGAAGCGGGTCAAGGCTATCACGGAGTGCTGCCACTTTGTGTCAGCATCAACACTCGGAGCGAGACCTGCAACTCGACCGCGAGTCGAGAATCAGCTATCCGCAGCTATCTCAAGCGGTCGAAATGCGTCGATATGAACCGTCGTGAACGCCGGGCAGCCGGTGAGTCCAGGAAGACCGCTAAAAGTCCCGACGGCTCAACGCCGTCGGCTCTCCATGAACTCGGCCTCCGGCACATGCAGGCCGGCCGCCCTCTCGACGCACAGCTGTGCTGCGAGAGGGCGCTTGCGACAGACCCTCATCACGTCGACAGCCTGCACCTGATGGGCCTGTTGTCCCTGCAGGCCAAACAATACGACCTCGCCATCGAATGGATCTCCCGCGCCAACCGGCAAGATCCCAAGACTGCGTATCTCGTCAGCCTCGGCACCGCGCTCACACAGCAAGGACTCCACAGGGAAGCCTTCAAGGCGTTCGACGCGGCGGTCAAGATCACGCGCGACGATGCCGATACGTGGCTGCACCATGGCAACGCGCTCGCGAACCTGGAGCGGCCGGCGGACGCGTTGACGAGCTACCAGCAGGCGCTCAAGCTCAACCCGCGTCACGCCTATGCCGCCTATCGCTGCGGCGTTCTGCTGCGCGACCTGAACCGGATCGGGGAAGCCGTTTCCTGCCTCGAGCTAAGCGACCAATTGCACCCGAACAACGCCACGGTGCTCGAACAGCTCGGTCTCGCGCTGCACGACCTCGGCAGGTTCGAGGAAGCCTTGGCCGCCAGTTCGCGGGCGCATGCGCAGACCCCCGCCAGTCCCGAGATCTGCAATAATATCGGCGCGGCGCTATTGAAGCTGGGCCGGTACGAGGAAGCGCTGCCGTGGTTCGACAAGGCGCTTGGACTGCTGCCGGGCTCCATCACCGTGCTGATCAGCAAGGCCGCCGCGCTCGCCAAGCTGCTGCGGCTTGACGAAGCCTTTGCCGTCTACGCGCAGGCGAATGCGGCCGATCCCGGCAATGCCGACATCACCTTTCTGATCTCCGAGCTTCAACTCCTGACCGGCGATTTCGCGGCCGGCTTCGTCGGGCGTGAAGCACGGTGGAAGACCCGTGTTACCAAGGGCTACCCGAACCTCTCTCAACCGATGTGGCTCGGCCACGGTCCGATCGAGGGCAAGACGATCCTGGTGTTTGCCGATGAAGGACTGGGCGATACGATCCAGTTCGCGCGCTACATCCCCTTGCTGGCCGCGCGCGGCGCGCGGGTCATTTTGTGGGTGGACGACCCGCTCGCGTCCCTCTTGTCCGGACTGTCCGGCGTCTCCCGGCTCCTGGTAAAATCGGACCCACTGCCCGCCTTCGACCTGCACTGTCCGATCTGCAGCCTGCCACTCGCGTTCCGAACGCGGCTCGAGACGATCCCGGCCGACGTCTATCTGCCGCGGCCCGCGCAGGCACGCATCCAGGCTTGGGAGAATCGCCTCCAGAATACCCTCCAGAATCCCCTTGGCCCGCGCCGCAAGCTGCGGGTGGGTCTCACCTGGTCCGGCAATCCGAAACACTGGAACGATTACAACCGGTCGTTACAGCTCCGGAAGCTGTCGGGCCTGCTCGATCTCGACGCTGCTTTTGTCAGCCTGCAGAAGGACCCCAGGCCGGACGACAGGGCGCAGCTCGAGCGGACAGGCATCATCGACCTGACCGCGCAACTCACCGACCTCGCGGAGACCGCGGCCCTCATGAGCTGCCTCGATCTCGTGATCACGGTCGACACCGGCGTCGCCCATCTCGCCAGCGCGCTGGGCCGTCCAACCTGGATCCTTCTGCCCTACACACCTGACTGGCGCTGGCTGCTCGGCCGCGACGATAGTCCGTGGTATGGAAGTGTGCGCCTGTTCAGGCAGAACCAGAGCCGCGATTATGCGCCCGTGATCGAGCGCGTGCGCGAGGCGTTGCAGCCGCTGCTATCGGCGTTGTCTTCGGGCTCACCCCCCGAATAGCCGAGAGCGTGAAGCCACCGCCACGCAATATCGACGCGAATGATCCTGAGCGGACGTGGGCTGCGAGCTCGCAAATATAGCGATCGCGCTAGTCTCAGATCGTCGTCCCTGCGAAAGCAGGGACCCATAACCACCGGCGTCAGCGGTTAAGCAAGGTCGTTAAACAGCGAGTCTCACAACAAGCGACACGGCGCCGCGATGAGCGCGTTGCGCTCACGCTAGGGGTCCCCGCGTGCGCGGGGACGACTCGCTGATGGATTTCGCCATCACAACAAACAAAAAGCCCGGTCTTTCGACCGGGCTTTTGATTGTCAGGGATCGTGGATCGATCGGTGGCTTACGCGGCTTCATCCGCGACGGCGGCATCGTCGCCATCGGCATCGGCGTCGCCATCCGCTTCACCGTCGGCCTCGACTTCGGTCTCGGCCTTGGCACCGCGGCGCGGGCTCTTGGCGAGCTGGCCTTCGATTTCCTTCACCGCCTCGGTTTCCGTCACATGCTGGACCACGGCGATTTCCCGCGACAGGCGGTCGAGGGCGGCTTCATAGAGCTGACGTTCGCTGTAGGACTGTTCGGGCTGCGAGTCCGAGCGATACAGATCGCGCACCACTTCGGCGATCGCGACGATATCTCCCGAATTGATCTTGGCCTCGTATTCCTGCGCCCGGCGTGACCACATCGTGCGCTTGACGCGCGCGCGGCCCTTGAGCGTTTCCAGCGCGCGCTTGACCAGCGCCGGATCCGACAGCTTGCGCATGCCGACATTGGCGACTTTCGCGGTCGGCACCCGCAGCGTCATCTTGTCCTTCATGAAATTGATCACGAACAGTTCAAGCCTGGCGCCGGCGATTTCCTGCTCTTCGATCGCCAGGATCTGGCCAACGCCATGCGCGGGATAAACCACGAATTCGTTGGTCTTGAAGCCCTGACGCTGGGTCAGGGGCTTCTTCGGCTCCTCGACACGCGGAGCCACCGCCACCGGCTTGACGGCAGGCTTGGCGGCAACGACAGGCTTGGACGCGACCGCTGCCTTGGGAGCGGCGATCTTCGGAGCGGTGGTCTTGGGAGCAGCGATCTTCGAAGCAGGAGCCTTCGAAACGGTCGCTTTCGCGGCAGTTTTTGCAGTCTTGTTTGGCATTTCGCTTCTTTTGTTCTTTGAGGATTTTGCAGCCGGGGCCTTGGTGGCTTTCCGGAATTCCTTGGGAGAAGTCCGGGCACGGCTCTTGGTTGCACTACGGCTTACCGCAGCGGCTTTTTTGGAACCCTTCGAAACACTCTTTTTACGCGTTTTCTGTGACACAGCCTGCGCGCGGAACTGCCACGCCCCTGTTCGATGTTTTCACGGGAACCCATTGGGGCCATCAAGCGGGCTGACGGGTTCGGCTTGTTAATGTGCCCAATATAGCACATTTCCTGCGAAAATCAATGGTTTATGCCCCGTCCGGGGCCCATTGAAGGCCATTTCGGCCACATCACGGCGATTAGGGTTAAGCCGATGGGTGGAAAAGACAGTAACTGCCTCGGCCCCGTCAGCCAAAAAGACCCCGCCTGGGTCAGTCGCCGGTACCAGGGGCCGGAGAAAAATATTTTTCGAACTTGCCTTCCATGCCCTCGAAATCCTTGGCGTCGGCCGGGGATTCCTTCTTCTGGGTGATATTCGGCCAGCTCTTGGCGTATTCGGTATTCACCTCGAGCCATTTTTCCAGGCCCGGCTCGGTATCCGGCTTGATCGCGTCGGCGGGACATTCGGGCTCGCACACCCCGCAATCGATGCATTCGTCCGGATGGATCACCAGCATGTTGTCGCCTTCGTAGAAGCAGTCTACGGGGCAGACTTCAACGCAATCGGTATATTTGCATTTGATGCAGGCTTCAGTGACGACGTAAGTCATCCAGGGCTCCGGAACGGTCAATTTTGATCAGTAATTTTCTGGGGTTTGCGTAGCGCAGGAACTGCGCAGCCGCAAGTCAAGCAACAGGCCCCGCGAGAGGCTTTCCAGGCCATCCTGCGCCGGCGGAATGGCCTTGGAAACAAGGAACTACTCCGGCCGGTCCTGCAAATCGACATAGAGCCCGCGCGCCGCCGACGCATCGCCCCGCCGCGGCGCAAATCCGATGACTTTTAGAATGCGCACGGTGCGATCGAGCCCGATCGTCAGCACATCGCCGGCTTTCACCGCATGGCCGGGCGCCTTTTCGCGCGCGCCATTGATTCGGACATGACCGGCCTCCACCAGCGCGGCCGCGCTGGTGCGGGCTTTGACCACCCGCGCGTGCCACAACCATTTGTCGAGACGCTGGCGCTCCAAGCCACACCACTTCGAGAAATAGCGAGAAATAGCGAGAAAACAGGATCCGTGTCAGCGATCCTTGCGGTTGGCGGTGAGCTGTTCCTTGAGCGCCGCCAGTTTGGCAAAGGGCGAATTGGGATCGACCGGGCGATCGCGTTCACGCGGCGCGGCGCTGGTCGCATATTGCCGGTGCGACGGCCCGCCGCCCGAGCGGCCGTCACGGTCGCCCTTGTCGCGACCACCCTTGTCACGGCCACCCTTGTCGCGGCCGCCGCCGAATTTGCCCTCGAACTTGCCTTTGGGCCGGTCACTCTTGGGCCGGTCCTGGTCGCCGCGATTGTCGTTGCCTTTGCCCTGATAGCGCTCGCGCGGCGGACGGCCACTATTATCCGCGCGCGGCTCGCCAACCACCGGCGCGCCATCCGCGGCAACCGCCACGGCCTCGGCCGGCGCATCGGTGCGGGGCTTTCTGAAATCATTATTGCGGTCGCGCCGTCCGCGCCGATGCCGCTCGTGTTTGGCGCCTTCGCCAGCCTCGCCGGCGACGGCCTCGCCCGCGGCGGCAGGCTGGGCTCCCTCCGCAGGACGATTTTGGTGACGGGGACGGTTGCGATCATGGCGCTGCGGCCGGCGCTCTTCCGAGCGGCCGCCGGGCCGCCAGACCTCGACCAGTTCAGGCGCGGCAACCATCTCGGGCGCGGTTTCCGCCGCGCTGGCTTCCGCCGGTGCGGCATCGCCGACAACAGCCGTCTCAGAAATTGTCTCGGCGACGGCGTGATCCTGCGGCGTATCCTCAGCGCCTTGGGCTTCGACGGCGACTTGCGCGGTCTCGGCGACGGCCTGCGCGGTCTCGGCGACGGCCTGCATGGTCTCGGCGACGGCCTGCGCGGGCTCGCTCGCAATCGGCGAGACCTCAGGCAGCAACGTCGCCGTCGGCGCGACGCTCTCGTCGCTGGCCACGGGCGCATCATGGGTGACGGCAGCGGTCTCGGTGGTCTCTGTCGCTGCGGTCTCGATCGCTGCTGTCTCATGAGCGACCGCAGGTTCGACGGCAACTGCGTCTGCAGTTACTGCAGCGCTCTCTATTGTCGCATCCGCAATCGCTTCCACCGGCGTCTCGGCCGCAGCCGCCTCGGCCACCACGGGCTTCGGCGGCAGCGGCGGGCGGCGCTCCATGCGATAGCCCAATGCGCGCAGGATCGAGGCGAAATCCTCGCCGGCCGATCCCGTCAGCGACGTCATCGCCTGCGTCACCACAAAGCCGCGGCCATCGAACGCGCCGGCGGGCTTTTCGCCCAATGAACCTTCACGCCACGACAGCGCCGGCCGAATGAGATCGGCCAGACGCTCCAGAATATCGACCCGCACCGCGCGTTCGCCGCATTGCCGGTAGCCCAGCACACGATAGGCATCGCGGTTGAGCAGCTTGTCGACCGCAAACGAAGTGCGGCCTGATCCTGCGAGATGCTGCGCGCCCGACAGCGCCGACATATCGACATTGTCCTGCTTCTGCGCCCACAGCAGCGAGGCCAGCGCGCGCGCCGCCGGCTTCAACAGCGGCGGCACATAGATGTGATAGGCGCCGAACCGCACGCCGTATTTGCGCAGCGCCGCCCGCGACGGCTGATCGAGATCCTTCATCTCGGCCGCGATCTTCGCGCGCTCCAGCACGCCGAGCGCCTCGATCAGCTGAAACGCGATGCCGCGCCCGATCCCGGTGATGTCCTCGGCCTTGGCGAGATCGAACAGCGGCCCCAGCAGCTTCTCGATATGCGTCTTCAGCCACAGATCGAGCCTGGTCTGGACTGATTCGCGCGGCGCGCCGTTCAAACGCTCGTCGGAAATGATGCGCAGGCGCGGATGCAGCGCGTCGTCGGCCGCCACCAGCTTGGCGACGGCGTCGCCGGTCCAGCGCAGCGTGCCATCCGAGGCCAGCACGAACTGATCGTCGGGGGCGGCCGCCAGTTTCTCGGCGCGCGCCTCGATTTCCCCGGCCAGCGCTTTGAGCGCGGTGGCCTGCAGCGCCTTGGCGTCGGAGCCGGCCTCCGCCGCGTCAGGTGCAAAGGTGAATCCATCGAGCCGGCCAATCACATGGCCTTCTACGATCACTTCGCCGGTCTTGCCGATTTCCGTATTCAACATCGTGTTTTCCCGCAGGCGGCGCATCAATACACTGGTACGGCGATCAACGAAACGCTCCGTGAGCCGTTCATGCAGCGCATCGGACAATTTATTTTCAACTTCTCGCGCAATTCCTTGCCAATGCTCGGGGTCGGCCAGCCAGTCCGGACGGTTGGCGACAAAGGTCCAGGTGCGGATTTGCGCGATCCGGCCCGATAAAGTGTCGATATCGCCGTCGGTGCGATCGGCCTGATCGACCTGGGCGGCGAACCAGGCATCGGGAATCCGGCCCTTTTGCATCAGAAAACCGAACAAAGTCGTGACCAGTTCCGCATGCGCGGCCGGCGCGATCTTGCGGTAATCCGGAATCTGGCAGGCGTCCCACAGCCGCTCGACCGCGGCGGCGCCATGCGCCATCCCGCGCACATCGGCGTCGCGGGCCGCATGATCGAGCACGCGCAGATCTTCGGCGATCGGGGCACGGGTCAAGGCTTCGTGCGTGGGCGACAGCGCCAAAGACACCTGCAGCGCGCCCAGCGAGGAAAAATCCAGCTTCGAATTGCGCCATTGCAGCACTTTGACGCTCTCGAAGGTATGATTCTGCAGCGCGTTGACCAGTTCGGGCTCGAACGGCGCGCAGCGCCCGGTGGTTCCAAACGTGCCATCGCGCGTGGCGCGGCCGGCACGGCCGGCGATCTGCGCGAATTCGGACGGATTTAAGCGGCGGAACTGATAGCCGTCATATTTGCGGTCGGAGGCAAAAGCCACATGATCGACGTCGAGGTTGAGGCCCATCCCGACCGCATCGGTCGCGACCAGATAATCGACATCGCCGGACTGGAACATCGCGACCTGCGCGTTGCGTGTGCGCGGGCTCAGCGACCCCAGCACCACCGCGGCGCCGCCGTGCTGGCGGCGGATCAGTTCGGCGATCGCGTAGACCTCGTCGGCCGAGAACGCGACAATTGCAGTACGTCTTGGTTGCCGCGTGATCTTGCGGTCGCCGGCGAATTCGAGCTGCGACAGCCGGGGCCGGGTCACGATCGAGGCGCCGGGCAACAGCCGCTCGATGATCGGGCGCATCGTGGCCGCGCCCAGCAACAAGGTCTCATCGCGGCCGCGCCGATGCAGGATGCGGTCGGTGAAGACATGGCCGCGCTCGAGATCGGCCGCGATCTGGATTTCATCGACCGCGAGAAACGACACGTCGAGATCCCTGGGCATCGCCTCGACGGTGGAGACCCAGAACCGCGCCTTCGGCGGTTTTATCTTTTCTTCGCCGGTAATCAGCGCGACCGAATCGGCGCCAACGCGATCGACGATCTTGTTGTAGACCTCGCGCGCCAGAAGCCGCAGCGGCAGGCCGATCACGCCCGAGGAATGCGCCAGCATCCGCTCGATCGCCAGATGGGTCTTGCCGGTATTGGTCGGCCCGAGCACGGCGGTAACCCCGGCGCCGGGGGCCCGTCCGTTAGCAAGCGTGGGCGGAGATGACGAATAGACCATGTTTTATTGGGTTTTCTGCGTCGCTGGAATAAGAGGGGTGTATCACTTTGCGACGCCGGTGAGGTCGCGGCTTAAGCTCTGGAACGAGTCCGGAACGAATCGCGCCCGAATCGGCGCCTGATCTGCACTCCGGCTTCGTTCACCGCAACATCTCGCGCTGAGCCCCCATGGCGGCACTAGATCAAGTTTGTCGCGGCTCGACAAGGGCGGGTTCGGCGTTGAAATCCTTAAGTTTGCGGACAGCTCGGAGTCGAATCAGAAGTGAGGAAGAGTCAACAGGGATTCGGTGGGTCTCCTTCACCTGTCGTCCCGGCGAACGCCGGGACCCATACCGCGTGATCTCCGAGGTGGCCGACGTCGCCAATAGTTTGCTTCAACAATTCCCGCCGGTGGTTATGGGTCCCTGCTTTCGCAGGGACGACGCATACATAAAGCATCAGAAGCCGCTCACTGCGTCTTCGCGACCCGCGGCGGCGTCGCCGTGGTGATGAACTGCGTGGCTTCCAGCATCGCGGTGCCGAGCGGGGTCGGGATCACCATCCGGAACGGCACCAGGACGCGGGTTCCCGCCACCGGCGCGAATGCGATCTCGATGTTGCGCTGGGCGGCGAGATATTTGATCACGGCGCGATCGGGAATGTAGCCCGCGATCGGCGTGAAATAGACCGCGCACACCACCACCGGGCCCTGATAGCCCTTTTCGGCCTTGACGGTTTCCATGCGCTTGAAATCGAGTTTCAGGTCGTAGCGCATCCGGCCGTCGAAGATCGCGGCACCGGTGTGGCAGGCCTCGGGGCTGAGCGGATCGCCGGTGCCGGGCACCCGCAGCATCGATCCCGTCATCGGATCGAGCACGCCGCGGCGATGCGCGTCGGTGACCGGCAGCCGGTCCGGATCGACCGGCGGTTCCGGATCGATGCCGTATTCCTTGATGGTGCCGTTGAGCAGCACCATGTGGATCGACTCGGATTTTTTCGGGGTCGTGGTCGAGGCGGTATAATTGGTCGACACCAGCACGCCATTGACGACGCGGCCCAGCGCCGCCCCGGTGCCGGAACCGGCGGCGAACGCCTTCAGCAATCCCGAGGTGCCCCCAGCCGCGGCGGCGGAAAACTGGTCGTCGGCGATATCGATGGCCCAGGAGCCCTTGCCGACGGAAATGCCCGCCAGCGTCGCCTCATAATGCGCCTCGAGCCTGCCCTGCGCGCGGGCGGCATCCGATAGCCCCGCGAACAGCCCGGAAAACAGCAAAATACCGGCGCACAGGCTGCCCAACATCGCCAGCGCCTTGCGGGCCGGCCGGGGCGACATCATGCTGTGCGTAACCACCTGCGGTACAATCCTCACACCAAGCGCAATCCAAAGCATTCATTTAAGCCAAAATACCCGGCGCACAACGAATATACCCAAAGCAAGCACAACTACCGGCGCGCTTTTGCGACAAATCCCGCCAAACCGGCGGACGCGCGCGCGGAACCCATGATGTCGGTGGCGAATACGCCGTTTATATGATGCATAAAGCCGGCTTCTGGTTGTTCCGGAACGCGTTTTTGTGACGCGGGTTTGCACCGCGCGATGGGTTCCGCCCCTTCACCTCTCCCCTTGTGGGAGAGGTCGGATCGCATCAAAGATGCGATCCGGGTGAGGGGTTACGGTCCATCGATAGACCTGCCCCCCTCACCCCAACCCTCTCCCACAAGGGGAGAGGGGGCGCACTTTCCGGGCCTTCAAAACCCCGCAAACCTTGACGCCCCGCCTCCCTGCCCCTATACGTCCGCGGTTCCCTGAATGGGCGTGATTTTGAACCCTTGGCGCCGACCCCTTATGCGGGACGGAAGCCGGGATGGAAGAGGATTTCTTGCGATGTCGCGGCGCTGCGAACTGACGGCCAAGGGCCCGCTGGTGGGCCACAAGGTGAGCCACTCCAATATCAAGACCAAGCGCCGGTTCCTGCCGAACCTGTGCAACGTCACCTTCATTTCCGACGCGCTCGGACAGAACGTGCGCCTGCGCGTCTCCACCAACGCGATCAAGAGCGTCGACCACCGCGGCGGCCTCGATGCCTTCCTGATCAAGGCCAAGGCCGACGTGCTGTCGCCCCGCGCGCTGGACCTGAAGCGCAAGATCGAGAAAAAGATCGCCGCCTCCGCGCCGGTCGCGAAGGCGAGCTGAGCTTCTCGCTTCAAGCGGGTTTGGGTTTGAGAGTTTTGAATGGCCGGGTCGAAAGACCCGGCTGTTTTTGTTAAGTAGTCACCATTCCAAATCACAGGACCGTGCAAAAACCGAAGCCCTAATTGTCAGCGGCGATTTTGGCGTCAGGAACACCGATCGCAGGCTGGCAGATTGGACAATCTTTTCGGAATGCTACTCCGGAAAGAAATACGCTCTCCGGTCGGAATGGGCTCAAATATACTTGCTGCTGCTCGTTTATAGGGATCGGTTGGCCGACCGCGTGTCGCGCAAGATAGGCGGCAGCCAACAAGCCGGCCCAGAAAGAGACGCAAGCTGTCGTGGGGATCAATCCATTATCCGGATCGTCTTTATCGTGAAGGCAGCGTGCGCAAGCGAGCCCTTCTGAATGGAACGAAGCCATTGCTGACCAGTGACCCGTCGCACCGATGATGAGCCATTCTGGCTTGGCTTGCTGCACAGCCCAACGCGTCGGAATGTGGTCTACGCCAACGACCACCGTAGGCGCGAGTGGCCCAATGCTCTCGATATGGTCGGCATCGTAAAGTTGAAGCAGCGATTGGAAGCGCAACCCGCTCCCCAGCATTTCAGCAAGGTCCGGCGCTTTCGGCACTCTGAACATTTCTCTGCTTTGTCACTCTCATATAGACACTCCCCTTCCTTCCGCTCCGAAGAAAATGTGCTGTTCGCATGGCTACGCCTGGGGGAGTTAGAAGCCGCAAAAATATCGATGAAAGAATACGATCGTGCAGCCTTCATAAAGGCGCTTCTCGCAATTCGAGCGCTAACAACGAGTACGGTAGAGGAGTTCTATCCACGCATGGTGAGGCTTTGTGCGGCGGCAGGTGTAGCGTTCATAGTACTTCCTCCCTCGCCATCACCGCACCGCGGCGCCGCATCCATCGGAACCCGCCCCGTCCCCGCGCGTTAGCCTCATGACATGGCCCCGGGAGTAAAGATGATGGACATCAGCGAACACATGGAAGTCGTCGACGCCAACGACCAGCATGTCGGCATTGTCAAAAGCATCGACGGCGACCGCATCCGTCTGGTCGGGAAAGATGCCCTCGACCCCAAGCATCCCTTCATCGACAAAAGCCAGGTCGCGGCTGTCGAGCACAACAAGGTCAGGCTGGCGCAGAAAGTATCGGCGATCACAACCCGGGCGTTCGTCTCTCCCGACCGGCCCGACAAGGGCGAGCCCAAAAAGCCGGGCGGCTGACCGGCTGGCGCACGGATGGTTACCCATATCCCGTGAACCTTCTCCGCCCTCACCGACTCCAATTGCAGTTCCGCCTGCAACGTGAGAGCATCACGCCATGGACCTCGCGATCCTGCATGTCACCGTATTCAGTCTCGCGGCGCTGACCGGGCGCCTGCTGCTGGCGCTCGTCGAAGCGCCGGAATCCGCGAGCCCCGATTTACCGGCCGTTAACCATAAGATCGTAACCAGTTAACGCAGCGCGTTTCCCGGGGGAGTACGATCATGGTCTCAGCCGTCAACAACAGCCAAAGCGTGTTCGCTCCGCCGCAACCGGCGTCGTCATCCAGTTCCTCGGCGGCCTCGAGCGGCGCGTCGTTCCAGCAGGCCGTCAGTCAATATACCCAGGATACCACCAGCGGCGTCGGCGGCGGCACTTCCTCCAGCGCAAGCAATTCGTCGCAACCGCTGAGCAGCGACCTGATGTCGACGCTGCTGCAAATGCAGTCCTGACGAAGGACGGCCCGGCGTGCCGGACGCCCTCCAGCTATTTTTTCGACATGGCGTCCCGCGCCGTGACCAGCCTGTCGAGCTCCGCCTGCTGCTGGGCAATGCGCCCCGACGTCCGTTCTTCATCCTGCGCGCCCGAAGACCCGGCTGCCTGTTCGACCAATTGTCGGATGTTGTCCCTGAGCACCGCGATGCGGTCGTTGAGCTCGGTTAGCGAAAGCGAATTGTCGTTGCTCATGTGATTCCCTTGGATGTGACGGATTTAAGGCCCGCGCCAGCGCATACGATGGTATCGGCCCGGCTGAATTGCGCCTAATCAAAGTTGCCGGCAAGGGCGGGATGCGGCGCACGATCTCTCGTCGTCCCTGCGAACGCAGGGACCCATAACCACAGGCGTCAGTGGTTAGGCGAAGTCGTCGAACAGCGCGTCTTACAACGAACGACACGGCGTATGGGTCCCCGCTTTCGCGGGGACGACGAGTGATTATCACCACGCCGGCATCGCCGTGAACCTTCCTCGCCTTCGCGAAGTCCAATGGCGGTCCCGGTTCAACGGTGAGCCCGCCCCGCCATGACATTCTGGATCCTGCTGCTGACGCTGGGCGGCCTTGTCGCGCTGGCGCGGCGTCTGGTGCTGGCGCTCGCCAGGAAAGATCACGATCCGGTCGAATATTACCGGGGCTGGCGCGGCTACCGGCATCCGATCAAGCTCGAGAACCGGATCACCCGGCAGGAGGCGGATGTGATCACCGCGCAAGGCGCGGCCTATCTGATCGGCTATTACAGCGATGACGGAAAACTGACCCGCGTCGTCAAGTTCCTCCGCGGCGAGTTCTTCTTCGAATATCTCTACAGCTACCATCCCAACGGCCGGCTGAAGAGCGCCCGCATCACCCGCCGCGACCGCGTGACGTTGCTGGAATATGACGCGCGCGGGCGGCGGGTGTCGGACGACAGCACTGCGTTTTGAGGGGATGGGGGTGCGGGACGATGAGGATGTCGTCATCGCGAGATAGTGCAAGAACGCATCACACCTTCAGTCGTCGTCGCCCGGCTTGACCGGGCGATCCAGTATTCCAGAGACGATGGTGAAGAATCGAGAGGCCGTGGCGTACTGGATACCCCGCATGCGCGGGGTATGACGGCTTTCTCGTCATTGCGAGGAGCCAACGGGTCGCGCGAATGCGCGCCCGATGACAGGCTCCGCGACGAAGCAATCCACGCTTGCTTCCATGTTGCTGCATGGATTGCTTCGCTTCGCTCGCAATGACGATGCTTCATCACCGCCACCCGACTTGCCCGACGGGCAACCACAGCAACGGCGTGTGCGTCCCTTTCCGCCTGTCGAGTCCCCTTCGCAAAAATAATTTTCTTCGCGGCTGACGCAAATCAGTTGCATATCGTCGGTCGTCCCGCCCTCACAAGAGGGGCGTATCGCGATCGTCACGGACGTTGGGTGCGGGATGCGGTGGACGCTTGGTGCTGCAGACGTACAGCGCTCAAAGCGGACGGCGAAGTCGTGTGGTCCTGACGCCCCGACGCTGGCGTTCAAGTCTCGCGGAAGTGTCCGCGAGGCGATGGTGACAACCAAGCCCGGTCACCAGGGAGAGCACGAAGCAAGCCGTTAAAACCATTGCGCGGGGAATGCCGGGCGTTTTCCGGTGTGACCGTGGTGACTAACGCGCGTGTTTACTACACTACACGCGCGGCTGCGGGCGCATCGGGCGCCCGGCATTCCCTGCGCCCTCTGTTGTGAGGGCGGGAAGTTCCAGCAAACCTCGGGCGCATCGCGCCGCGAGAAGGCGGCGGTGTGGCTGCGCTCCATCCACGCGTCGTCCCCGCGAACGCGGGGACCCATACGCCGTGTCGCTTGTTATGAGATTGGCTGTTCGACGCCTTTGCCCAACCCCTAACACCTGTGGTTATGGGTCCCTGCGTTCGCAGGGACGACGAGAGATGGTACGTCCAAACGAAAGGCTCGAATAAAGCCGCAGACTGTGGTGAGATAAATAAAAGCCGCCCGCCGGGAGAGAAAAAATGTCCGAAGAAATACCCGAGGAAAAATACCCCCATCGCTCGCGCCGGCAGGTGCTGCGCGCCGCAGGCCTCGCGATCGGCGCGGCGGCGACTTCACAACTGCGTGTCAGCGGCGCCCGCGCCGCCGGCTACCCGGATCGGCCGATAAAAATCGTCGTGCCGTTCGCGCCGGCGGGGCCGACCGACATTATGGCGCGGATCCTGGCACAGCATCTCGCGACCTCCCTCGGCGGCAATATCATCACCGAGAACCGATCCGGCGCCGGCGGCAATATCGGCATCGGCTACGTGGCCCATGCCGAGCCGGACGGCTACACGCTGCTGGTCACGTCCAGCGCCTATGTCGTCAATCCCGGGCTCTATGCCAAAGTGCCCTACGATCCCACTACCGATTTCGCGCCGATCGCCGAACTCGGCACCTCGCCGAATGTGATCCTGGCCGATCCCAGGCTCGGCATCACCACGATCGGTGAGTTGATCGCGCGCGCCAAGGCGCATCCCGACGAGCTCAATTACGCCAGCCCCGGCGCCGGCACCACGCCGCATCTGTCCGGCGAATTCCTGAAGATCGCCGCCGGCATCGATATCACGCATGTGCCGTTTTCCGGCGCGATGCCCGCGATCCAGGCGCTGCTCGGCGGCGTCACCCAGCTCGCGGTCGCGGCCCTGCCGCCGGCGCATCCCTATATCGAATCCGGCGCGCTGAAAGCGCTGGCCGTCACCGGCGCGCATCGCTGGTTCGATCTCAAGGACGTGCCGACCATGGTCGAACTCGGCTACCAGAATTTCATCGCCGAGACCTTTCAGGCGCTGCTGGCGCCGGCCAAAACCCCGCCCGAGATCGTCGCGCGGCTGGCGGCGCAATCGATCGAGGTGCTGCAGCGCCCGGAGATTCGCGAACAACTGCTCAACAACGGTTTCGAGGTGATCGCCAACGGCCCCGACGGCCTGCGCCGGCGCATCGCCATCGAGGTCCCGAAATGGCGCGACATCATCGCCAGGGCCGGCATCAAGCCGGTGTGATGGGGGATTTTGTGATGAACGATGCAATCCCGTCGTCCCTGCGAACGCAGGGACCCATACGCCGCGGCTTATCGATTTGGACGATGTGGCAGTCGCCTTGCTTCCTAACCGACACCTGTGGTTATGGGTCCCTGCGTTCGCAGGGACGACGCGTTTAGTTCACCGGAATGACAGCAAGACCAATTGATCCAGGAAAGGACCCCTCGTGAAGATCGTCGACCTCTCTCGTGAGCTCTACCACCGCACGCCCAGTTATCCCGGCCATTCCGCCATCATCCACGGCGTCTGGAAGACCCACGAGGAATCCTTCGCCGATGGCGGCAATGTGCATGGGCTGGCGTCGATGTATATCGCGATGCCCGATCACGCCGGCACCCACATCGACGCGCCGCTGCATTTCGACAAGACCGGCCAGCCGATCAACGAATATCCGCTGGAAAACTGCATCGTGCCCGGCATCTGCCTCGATCTGCGCCACATCGCGCCGCGCGCCGAGATCACGCCGGCCGATCTCGAGGCCGCGGTGAAGAAGGCCGGCGTCGAAATTCCGAAAGGCGGCACCGTGTTGCTGTGCACCGGCCATCACGAGCGAACGTTCCCGCGCAAGGAATACGGCACCGAGAATTCCGGCGTCAATGTCGCGGCCACGCGCTGGCTCGCCGGCCACGGCATCGTGCATTTCGGCATCGATTCGATGCGGCCGGGGCCCGAGGGCCGTGAGAATCTGCTGGTGCACAAGGCCTGCTTCGAGCTCGGCATCACCCACATCGAGAGCCTGTGCAATCTCGAATCAATCCTCGGCGAAGGCCCCTTCACCTTCATCGGCCTGCCGATGAAATGGCGCGGCGGCACAGGTTCGCCGATCCGCGCGGTCGCCGTGTTCGGGATGTGAGGTGGGGATGGGGCAATGCATCACTGTCATTCCCGGGGCGATGCAAATTTCCTTCGTCATGGCCGGGCTTGACCCGGCCATCCACGTCTTGCTTCTGCAGTCAGAGACGTAGCCCGGATGAGCGAAGCGAAATCCGGGGACCGCGCCACGTTGAGTCCCGGATGTCGCTTCGCTCATCCGGGCTACGGGTCGCGCTCCCCCTCACCGCGCCCCGAACGTAGTGGCGCCGAACAGTTCCTTGTGGGTCGAGGGCTGCGAGCGCCAGTATTGCGGCGGGGCATCGACATGGCCGCCGAGTTCGGCAGCGGCGTGCCAGCCCCAGCGCGGGTCGTAGAGCATGCCGCGCGCCAGCGCGACCATGTCGGCTTTCCCCGAGGTGACGATCTCCTCGGCCTGCTGCGGCTGCGTGATCAGCCCGACCGCCATGGTGGTGAGGCCGGTCGCTTCCTTGATCGCTTTCGCCATCGGCACCTGATAGCCGGGTGCGAGCGGAATTTTCTGCAGCGGCGACACCCCGCCGGAGGACGCATCGATCCAGTCGACGCCGCGCTTTTTCAACTCCAGCGCCAATATGATGGTCTGCATGATATCCCAGCCGCCGTCGACCCAGTCGGTCGCGGATACCTTGACGCCGACCGGCTTGTGGTCGGGAAACACCGCGCGCACCGCGTCGAACAGTTCCAGCGGATAGCGCATGCGGTTTTCGAGGCTGCCGCCATATTGATCGGTGCGCTTGTTGGCGATCGGCGACAGGAACTGATGCACCAGATAGCCGTGCGCGAAATGCAGCTCGAGCGCGTCGATGCCGAGCCGATCGGCGCGTTTGGCCGCCGCCACGAAGGCATCGCGCACGCGCGCCAGGCCCGGCGCATCGAGCGCCAGCGGCGCGGCTTCGCCTTCCTTGTGCGGCACCGCCGACGGCGCCACGGTCTGCCAGCCGCCCTCGGCGATCGGGATCAATTGTCCGCCGTTCCATGGGGTGTGGCTCGATCCCTTGCGCCCGGCATGGGCGAGCTGCATCGCCACCGCGGTCTTCGAACGCCTGCGCACCGAGGCCAGGATCGGCTTCAGCGCCGCTTCGGTGGCGTCGTTCCACAGCCCGAGGCAGCCCGGCGTGATGCGGCCGATGGCTTCCACATGGGTGGCCTCGATGCAGAACATCGCCGCGCCCGACAGCGCCAGCGAGTTGATATGCGTAAAGTGCCAGTCATTGGCCGCGCCGTCGTCGGCCGAATACTGGCACATCGGCGCCACCATGATGCGGTTGGGCAGGGCAAGGTCGCGCAATTGGATCGGGGAAAACAGGGCGCTCATGAGGGTGTCCTGATGGGAGGGAGGAGCCGGTGTGAGATTCCATCTAGGAACGCGCCGGGCGTTCCTCAACCGTGTCCGGTCAGGTTATGGCTGGATTCCCGCGGCCTTGATCACGGCCAGATAATCCGCGGTCTCGCGCGCCACGAAATCATCCATTTGCGCTGTGGTCATCGGCAGGGTTTCGATGCCGAGCTTCTTCAAACTGTCCTGCATCGCGGGCTCCGCCAGCAGCTTCTCGCCGGCGGCATGAAATTTCTCGATGATGTCACGCGGCGTCTTCGCCGGCATGAACACGCCGAGCCAGAACACGCTTTCGGCATTTTTCAGGCCGGCTTCCTGCGGCGTCGGCACGTCGGGCAGATCGGCGACGCGCTTGGGCGTCGACACCACCAGCGCCCGCACCCGGCCTTCCCTGATCAGCGGCAGCGCGGTCGCGAGCGGGCAGAAATAGAAATCGATCCGGCCGCCGAGAATATCGGCGATCACTTCGGCGCCGCCGCGATAGGGCACGTGGGTGGTCTCGATCCCGGCGGCGAGGCGGAATTTCTCGGCGCTGATATGCACCGCGCTGCCGACGCCGACCGAGCCGAACGAGATCGAGCCGGGTTTCGCTTTGGCATCGGCGATGAAATCCTGCACGGTTTTCCAGGGCCGCGTCGGCGGCACGATCATCACATTGGCGCCGGAGCCGATCATCAATACCGAGGCCAGATCTCTGCTGATGTCGAAGGTCAGCTTGGGATAAATCGCCGGCGCGATCGCCAGCGCCGAGGATTGGGCCAGAATGCTGTAGCCGTCGGGATCGGCCTTCACCACCATCGCGGTGCCGAGCGTGCCGCCGGCGCCGGGCCTGTTCTCGATCACGATGGACTGGCCGATTTCGGCCGAGAGCCGGTCGAGCACCAGGCGCGGCACCACATCGGCGGCGCTGCCGGCGCCGAACGGGATCGTCGCCCGGATCAGCCGCGACGGCCAGTTTTCCGCATGCGCGGTGGCGGCGGCGGTGGCGGACACCAGCGCGAGAATGCATATCGATCGGATGGAATGGCGCATCGCAACTCCGGCTTTCATCGAACTCAAAATGTTTGCAAGAAGCGTTCCGCCCATAATGGGCTTCACGCCACCAGCGTGAATTGCAGCAGCAGCGTGCGCTGGATCAGCGAGAAATTGTCGTCGGAGACCATCGTCAGCACGGTATCGCCCTCCGGCGTGACGTGGGCGTCGATGCCCTCCATGTTGTCGATCTCATCACCGAGATCGGCATCGAAGATCGAGGGGCCGTCGACCACCGCGCCCGGCGCCACCGAGGCCAGCGCGATGCGGCGGATGCGGATGCCGGCGCCGGAGAGCAGCGAGAATTTGCGCTCCAGCACCAGGAGGTCGCCGGAGGGCAGCAGCACGGCGTCGCTGACGTCGAATTCATTGGTGCGGCGAACGCTGAATTGTCCAGGCGAAGGCCCGCCGACCAGAAAGGCGATCAGATTGCCCTTGGCATCGAGGCCGCGCTCGGAGATCGCGATCAGCGTGCCCGCGAGCGGCATGCCCTTTGGCACGAACACCAGCGCTTCCAGCCCCTTGTTGAACGGCAGCTTGCTCGCCGCCGGCGGCAGCGGCACCACTTCGCCGCGCGCGCGGGTAAAGCCCTTGCTGAAATCGAAGCGCAGCACCTGGTTGACGCGCTCCAAACCGATATAGACAAAGGAGCCGTCGAGCGCGATCGATTCCGAATCGAACCAGCCGCGCGTGGTGATCGGTTTGCCGTCAGGCCCCAGCATCGGCGCCGCCTCGACCTCGGCAAGTCCGGTCAGGTCGCGGCCTTGATAGACGATGCGGCCGGTGAACCAGTTGCCCTTGTCGCTGAACGAAATGAAGCGTTCGCCCTTGGCGTCGAGCCGCAGGCCCGACAGTCCGCCAAAGCCCGGGAAACGCGAGGTCAGCACCAGCCCGCTGCGATATTCCAGCGCGCCGAACCGCAGATGCGCGTGGTCGTTTGGGTCGAAGAAAGCGATCGGCCGGGCATTGACCTCGATCGACGCCGCTTCGGTGAGCGGGAATTCATCCGGCGGCGCCGGTTTTGGCGGCGGCGCCGCCGCCGCATGCTGCGCCCGCGCGACACCAGGCAGCGCGATCGTCGAAAGCCCCGCCGCCATGGATGTCAGGAAGCCGCGGCGAGAGCGATCGCGAGATGGTTCACTCCTCATGGTGAAGAGGCGCGGGCGATCAATCATCTCGCTCCAATGATCTTACGAATGCAATCGGCGCTTGGGACCGGCCTTGCGGCCGGTCCTGGCGGGGGCGGCGCCGCTGGTCTCGCTGAACAGCTCGGCGAGCTTTTCGGTGATGGCGCCGCCGAGTTCTTCGGCGTCCACGATGGTGACCGCGCGGCGATAATAGCGCGTGACGTCGTGACCGATGCCGATCGCGATCAGTTCAACCGGCGAGCGGGTCTCGATTTCCTCGATGATATGGCGCAGATGCCGCTCCAGATAGTTGCCGGGGTTGACCGACAATGTGGAATCGTCGACCGGCGCGCCGTCGGAAATCATCATCAGGATCTTGCGCTGCTCGGAGCGGCCGAGCAGGCGCTTGTGCGCCCAGTCCAGCGCTTCGCCGTCGATGTTTTCCTTGAGCAGGCCCTCGCGCATCATCAACCCGAGATTCTTCCGCGCGCGGCGCCATGGCGCGTCGGCGGATTTGTAGATGATGTGGCGCAGATCGTTGAGGCGGCCGGGATTGGCCGGCTTGCCGGCGGCAAGCCACGCCTCGCGCGATTGCCCGCCCTTCCACGCCCGCGTGGTGAAGCCGAGAATCTCCACCTTGACGCCGCAGCGCTCCAGCGTGCGTGCCAGAATATCGGCGCAGGTCGCCGCCACCGTGATGGGGCGTCCGCGCATCGAACCGGAATTGTCCAAAAGCAGCGTCACCACGGTGTCGCGGAAGGTCGCTTCCTTCTCGTGCATGAACGACAGCGGATGATAGGGATCGGTGACCACCCGCGACAGCCGCGCCGGGTCGAGAATGCCTTCCTCGAGATCGAACTCCCAGGCGCGGTTCTGCTGCGCCATCAGGCGGCGCTGCAGCCGGTTCGCCAGCCGCGCGACGATGCCCTGCAGATGCGCGAGCTGCTTGTCGAGATAGCTGCGCAGGCGCTCCAGCTCATCATGGTCGCAGAGGTCTTCGGCCGCGATCACCTCGTCGAATTTCGGCGCGAACGCATGATATTCCGGCCCACGCGGCTCATTGGCGCCGCGCGAATTCTGCCGCGTCGCTTCGCCCGGCGTCTCGTCGTCGCCGAGTTCGCCGTCGTCGAACGTATCGCTGGTGGAAGCCTGCGCGCTTTCCATCGCGCTTTCCGACATTTCGTCCGAGGTGGCCTGGGCCTGATCGGCGCTCATTTCCTGCGCGGCGTCGCTGTCGGGTGAACCCTCGGCGCCGGACTGATCGTTCTCGCCGTCGCGGTTGTCGTCCTGGTTCTCGTCTTCATCGGCTTCGGCGTTGCGATCATCGCCGAGTTCGAGCGCGGTCAACAGATCATGCACCGCGTCGCCGAATTTCGCCTGATCCTCG
Source organism: Bradyrhizobium sp. (assembly GCF_050014615.1). GTDB lineage: Bacteria > Pseudomonadota > Alphaproteobacteria > Rhizobiales > Xanthobacteraceae > Bradyrhizobium. Next base: position 41,257 of record NZ_JBEKCZ010000014.1, read on the forward strand.
GCAAGCCGGTCGAGCCGGTCGAGCCGCGCGCCGATCTTGTCTTCCAGCACCGGACGCCAGAGATCGACCATCTTGCGGGCCGCCGCCGGTGGCGCGAGGCCGGTCAGGCGTTCGCGCACCAGCATCGCCAAAGCGTCCGACAACGGCGCGTCGGCACGGTCGGTGATCTCGTCGAACTTGCCGCGATGGAAATGATCGTCGAGCATCGCGGTGAGATTTTTCGCAACCCCCGCCATCCGCCGCGAGCCGAGCGCCTCGACGCGGGCCTGTTCGACCGCTTCGAAGACGCCGCGCGCCTGCGGATTTCCCGGCATCAGCTTGCGGTGCACTTTCGGATCGTGGCAGGCCAGTTTCAGCGCGATCGAATCGGCATGGCCGCGCACGATGGCGGCATCGCGCCTCGTCATCTTGCGCGCCGGCTCCGGCAGCCGCGCCTTGCCCGGGGCGAGGCCGGGACGCTCGGCGGCGAACGTCACCTCAAGCTCCGGCGCCTTCGCGATCGCGCGCAGGCAGGCCGTCACCGCGCGCTTGAACGGCTCGGTCGGCGCTTCCTTCGATCCGGTGCGGAATTTGGAGTTCGACGTCGTCATTTCTGCCTCACCGCCATCCCCGCCTTCGCGGGGACGACCCTAGAGCATGATCTTTTCGGAAAACCGGTTCCCACTTTTCCGGATCATGCGCTAGCTCATCGCCACGTTCACCGACGACTCCGCAAGCTCGGCGTTGAAGCAGCGCTGGTAGAATTCAGCCACCAGCGGCCGTTCCAGCTCGTCGCATTTGTTGAGGAAGGTGACGCGGAACGCAAAGCCGATGTCGGAGAAAATCTCGGCGTTTTCCGCCCAGGTGATCACCGTGCGCGGGCTCATCACCGTCGACAGATCACCATTGGCGAAGGCGTTGCGGGTGAGGTCCGCCAGCCGCACCATCTTGTTGACGATGTCGCGCCCCTCCTGATTGCGATAATGATGCGCCTTGGCCAGCACGATCTCGACTTCCTCGTCATGCGCCAGATAATTCAGCGTGGTGACGATCGACCAGCGATCCATCTGGCCCTGGTTGATCTGCTGGGTGCCGTGATAGAGGCCGGACGTATCGCCAAGGCCGACGGTGTTGGCGGTCGAGAACAGCCGGAACGCCGGATGTGGCTTGATCACCTTGTTCTGGTCGAGCAGGGTCAGGCGGCCCGAAACCTCCAGCACGCGCTGGATCACGAACATCACGTCGGGACGGCCGGCGTCGTATTCATCGAACACCAGCGCGATATTGTTCTGCAGGGCCCAGGGCAGAATCCCGTCACGGAATTCGGTGACCTGCTTGCCGTCGCGCACGACAATGGAATCCTTGCCGACGAGATCGATACGGCTGATGTGGCTGTCGAGGTTGACGCGCACGCAGGGCCAATTGAGCCGGGCCGCGACCTGCTCGATATGGGTCGACTTGCCGGTGCCGTGATAGCCCGTCACCATGACGCGGCGGTTCTTGGCAAATCCGGCGAGGATGGCAAGCGTGGTGGCGCGATCGAAACGGTAATCCGCATCGACATCCGGGACATGCGGATCGACCGCGGAATAGGCCGGCACCTCGAGGTCACTGTCGATACCGAACACCTGCCGAACCGACACCTTCATGTCGGGCATACCGGCGGGCGCCCCAGCAGCTTCTTGCGATTTGGTCATGGCGGCGGTCGTCATCAATCCTCCGAGGTCTCGGACGCTCCCGAAACCAGATTTATGGTGTGGCTGCGGATGGGTGCTGCAGCAAACCTATCAGAGTGCCGCGGCGGGCAGAAGCCCGCGGCCCAATCAAAGTTCCGTTGCTATATCATCTAGATAGGTGCTGGGCCCGGTTTTTGGAGGGCTGCCCTGCGAATCACGCCGTACTTTCGCCGGCACAATCGGCCAGTCCGGCGCCACAAGATTGAGCTTGATGGCACTTTCCACCCGCGCCGCGAGTTATGTTAGGTCTGGTCCAAGGCCGGATCCCAGCCCCCTGCACAGGATTTTTGTGACTTCATTCATTGATCCATTGATTGCCTTCGTCTCGGCGCATGCCGGGCTTGCCTATCTCACGCTATTCCTTGCGGCCCTGCTGGAGGCCGTCCCCATCGTCGGCTCGGTGATTCCGGGGTCGACCATCATCTTTGCGCTGAGCGCGCTGGTGCCTGGTCACGAATTGCGGCTTGAGTGGGTGCTGGCCGCCGCGATCACCGGAGCGTTGCTTGGCGATGGATCGGCGTTCTGGATCGGACATCGCGCCCAGCGCGAAATCCTCAGCGCCTGGCCGCTGGCGAATTACCCGCGCGTGGTCGCACAGAGCGAGGCTTTTTTTCATCGCTGGGGCGCGTTAGCGGTGTTTTTCGCGCGCTTCGTGCCGCCGATCAGAGCCTTCGTGCCGGTCACGGCAGGCGCACTGGGGATGTCGCCGCCGATGTTTTATGCCGTCAACGTCCCCGCGATCCTGCTGTGGGCGCCCGTACATGTGCTGCCGGGCGTGCTGGCGGTATCGGCGCTGCACAGATACGGCGGATTTGCACCCCATGCCGGGCTCGCCAAGCATTACTGGATGCTGTTTGTGATCGGCAGCGCCTTGATTGTCGCGCTGACGGTCTGGGCAATCCGCCGCAGACAGGGCGGAGGCGTGATCGAGCCCGCCGCGGCGCCGGTTCGAAAGAACCCTTGACGGGGATTCCTGGCCCGTTGGCCGGGACGACTTCGGGACGGCCTGGAGCCTCAGCTCGCGCCGCGCACCACCGTCTTGAGGTAATTATACGCCTTGATGATTTCGATCAGGCGATCCTCGGTGGAGCGGTCGCCGCCATTGGCGTCGGGATGGTGCTGCTTCACCAGCGCCTTGTATTTGGCCTTGACGGTCTCGAGCGTCGCGTCGGCGCCGAGCCCCATCACCTGCAGCGCCTTGCGTTCGGCGTTGAAAATCTTCCGGGTTTCGACCTTGGTCTCGCCGGCGGCGCCGCCCGGACCCGGCCGCCAGCGGCCGCGGCCATTGAGCTCGCTGAACATGCTGAACGGATCGGACGCAGCTTCGAGGTCGGCCTCGGGGCTGCCCTTGCCCTTCTTGGCGCTGGTATTGGCGCCCATCTTCCAGGTCGGCCGATGGCCGGTCAGCGCATCCTTCTGGTAGCGCGCGACCGCGTCCGCATTCATGCCGGAGAAGAAATTATAGGACTGGTTATATTCGCGGACGTGATTGAGACAGAAGTGCCAGTATTCCTTGTCATTGGCCCGGCCCTTGGGCGCCCGGTGCGGCCCCTTGTTCTTGCAATCAGGCCATTCGCACATGGCGGATTCTTCACGCGCCTGCGCCTGCTGCTTGGCGCTCAGCTTGTTCGGTTTGATCCGGATGGAGTCGAAGAATTTTGATGAATCGATCGGCATGGCTGACTATGACAACGCAACGCGAAAAGCTTCAAGTCTTGACATTGCGAAACCCTCATTCCGATTTGCGCGGTTGACGAAACACCGTCACGGACGT
>NZ_JBEKCZ010000015.1:0-42722 GCF_050014615.1 Bradyrhizobium sp.
CCTGACGGTCCTTGGGGTCGCTGGAGCGATGGGCGACATCGCTCTTCAGCGCGGTCCACACCACCATCGCGCGGGCCGCCTCGTTGAAGGCGCGAATGGTGAGCAGGGTACGGCGCACATCGGGATGCACGATGATCGGATCGGCCGGCTTGTCCGGCGCCTGCGGTCCGGAGAGCGAACGGCCCTGCAGACGATCGCGGGCATAGGCGACGGCGTTCTGGTAGGCGACTTCGGATTGCGCCAGCCCCTGCACCGCGACGCCGAGCCGCGCCTCATTCATCATCACGAACATGCCCTGCATGCCCTTGTTTTCCTCTCCGATCAGCCAGCCGGTGGCGCCGTCGTAGTTCATGACGCAGGTGGAATTGCCGTGAATGCCCATCTTGTGTTCGATCGAACCGCAGCTCACGCCATTGCGCGCGCCCAGCGATCCGTCGGCATTGACCAGGATCTTCGGCACCACGAACAGCGACACGCCCTTGATGCCGGCCGGCGCGCCCTCGATCCGCGCCAGCACCAGATGGATGATGTTGTCGGCCAGATCGTGCTCGCCGGCCGAGATGAAAATCTTGGTGCCCGTGATCCTGTAGCTGCCGTCGGCCTGTTTGACCGCCTTGGTGCGCAAAAGGCCGAGATCGGTGCCGCATTGCGGCTCGGTGAGATTCATGGTGCCGGTCCATTCTCCCGCCACCATCTTCGGCACGAACATCGCCTTCTGTTCGGGCTTGCCATGAACGATCAGCGCTGCGGTCGCGCCCATGGTCAGGCCGCCATACATCGAAAACGCCATGTTGGCCGAGCACTGGAACTCAGTGACGGTCTGGCTCAGCGTGACCGGCAGCCCCTGCCCGCCATATTCCACCGGCGCCGAGAGGCCGAGCCAGCCGCCTTCGGCGACCTGCTTGAACGCCTCCTTGAAGCCTTTCGGGGTCGTCACGCTGCCGTCGTCTTTGTGGATGCAGCCCTCGAGGTCGCCGACCCGATTGAGCGGCTGCAGGACTTCCTCGCTGAGTTTCGCCGCCTCATTGAGTATCGCCTCCCGCACATCGGCGGAGGCGTCGCTGAAACCGGGAAGATTGTCGTAGCGGTCGATCTGAAACACGTCGTTGAGCAGGAAATTGACGTCTTCCAGGGGGGCTTTGTAGATCGGCATGGTGTTCTCCCGGCAGGCGGACAGGCAGGCTTGAGTTGATGAAGACGCTTAGGCGAATCGTTTCAGCGCGACATTACTTGGGTTCAAGAACTTGGGTTCAAGAACTTGGGTTCCAGAAATAGACCTTAACCGGTTCTGGAGGTCCGATGCAGCTACTATCAGGGCGGTCTTGTATCAGGGCGGTCTTGCGACCTTGCGGCGCCGGCGACCTTACGGCGCCGGCATCACCTCGCGGCGGCGGCGGCGAGTTGCTCGCCCATCAGCCGATGCAACAGATTGATCGCCTTGAGCGGGCGCACCATCACCTTGAAATGCGTGATCCGGCCATGGTCACTGAACCGGATAATGTCGACGCCATTGATCTTGATGCCGTCGATCTCTTTTTCGAACTCGAGGACCGCGCCGTTATCGCTGCGCCATTCGCCGGTATAAACGAAGCCGGGGCCGCCCAGCACCTGTTCCGCGCTCGACAGATATTTGAAAGTGATGTCACGCCCGCGCTGCGGCGTATGGACGACCGGGCTTTCGAACACCGCGTCGGGATCGAGCAGGTCCCACAGCGCCGCGCGGTCGTGGGACTTCATGTAGCCGTACCACTTGTCGAGGGCGGTCATGCTCATCGGCCTTCTCCTGGGCGTGAAAAGCGCAGCGGGCATCCAGACATATGCTTATTGACGCATATGCAATTTGGTGCATATAGTCAAGCAGGCTGAGGAGGGTTGGTTGCTTGGCGCTGGGTGACGCAATCCTTGCCTGCCTGACGGAGCGTCCAATGACGGGCTATGAGCTCGCCAAGACCTTCGATGCGTCGATCGGCTTTTATTGGAAAGCCAACCACCAGCAGATTTACCGCGAGCTGACCCGGCTGCGCGACCGCGGCCACATTGAGGGTTGCGAAGTCGTCCAGACCGGGAAGCCAAATAAATTGGTCTACACGCTCACCCCCGAGGGCAGGGCCGCGCTGCGGCACTGGGGCGCGCGGCCGAGCGTCCCGCCTTCGATCAAGGACGATCTGCTGGTACGGCTTTACGCGCTCGACAGCGTCGACATTGATCCCTTGCGCGCCGACCTCATGGCGCGGCTGGAGCACCACCGCGATCGCTGTTTGCGCTACGAACGAATTCTCAACAAACGTTTCCCCGAAGGCACCGCATCGCTGGCGGATACCGGCAAGTTGCTGGCGCTTCGCCTCGGAGTTCGGCATGAGCGCACCGTGGTGGAGTGGTGCGAGGAAGCGCTCAATACCCTTCCCGCCGGGGCCGGCGGCGGGGCTGACATCAAGCCGATCGAAGGCAGCCGGCGCGAACGCAAGGCATAGCGCGTGGTTCCGGCAAGACTGACCGGCAAGACTAACCAGCGAGACTAACCGGTACCTTGCCGGTCATCGCCACGGCCGATCCCGCCGATTTCGTCCCAGCGGGGTAACTTTCGGGCCCTGCTGGCCAGTTCCTTAACCGGTTATTTACCGTAACACGGAAAAGTCGAAGTCAGAGGCAGACGACCTGCGCGGAATTCGATTGTCTCTCATTCAGGGACGCGCGGGGAGGCTGAAGGCGCGGGGTGGCGCGCCGGATTCGGAACCGGACGAGAGCATGAATTCGCGCGTATCGTGGAGTGTTGAAGGCATCGATCCATCCGTCCGGGAGCGGGCCGAGGCCGCCGCACGCCGTGCCGGCATGTCGCTGAGCGACTGGCTCAACTCCACCCTCGGCGATCCCGCCCCTCCCAACTTTCGCGCCATGGCAAACCAGCTGGCAGACCAGCGGCCGACGCCGCCCAGCCAGGAAACCCAGGACGTCGCCGATATTCACCAGCGGCTGGATTCGATCACCCGTCAGATCGAACGGATCTCGCGGCCCATTCCATCCAACGACGCGCCCCGGGGCGACATGCTCCGGAATGATGCACTCCGCAGCGACGCTGCGCGTGGCGATACCGGCGTGGCCCGGCAGTTGAACGACGCCATCTCGCGGCTGGACGCGCGGCTGTCGCAAATATCGAACGCTGCGCCGGTGAAGCAAACCCAGTTCCAGGACAGGCAGCGCCAGGTCGACATGGTCGAGCGCGCCGCGGCTCAGGTCCATCGTCCGTCCCCGCCGCTCAGCCCGGCCTCCTTCGAGGGCGCGATCGCGGAAATCTCCGCGCGCCAGCACGAGCTTGACACCGCGCCGCCGCGCCAATTGCCCCCGCGCAGCGCCCCGCCGACCGCGCCGTCGATGCCGACCGGCCCTGATTTTTCAACGCTGGAACGCCATCTCTTCAAGATCACCAGCCAGATCGAAGCGCTGCAACGTCCCGACAAGATCGAGCAATCGGTCGCCGCGTTCCGGAGCGAACTGGCGGAAATTCGCAGCGTCATCACCGAGGCGATGCCGCGCCGGGCGATCGAATCGATCGAAAACGAGATCCGCTCGCTGTCGCGCCGCATCGACGACACCCGCCAGAGCGGCAGCGATGGCCAGGCCCTGGCCGGCATCGAACGGGCTTTGAACGAAATTCGCCAGGCGTTGCGCTCGCTGACCCCCGCCGAGCAACTGGCCGGCTATGACCAGGCGATCCGCAATCTCGGCGCCAAGCTCGACCTGATTTTGCGCGCCAGCAACGATCCCTCCACCATCCACCAGCTCGAAGGCGCCATCACCGCGCTTCGCTCCATCGTCTCCAATGTCGCCTCCAATGACGCGCTGGCGCGGCTCAGCGAAGACGTGCGCGCCCTCGCATCCAAGGTCGATCAGCTGGCCCGTTCCGACGGCCATGCGGATTCCTTCGCGATCCTCGAACAGCGCATTGCCGCGTTGACTTCGTCGCTGGAAAGCCGCGAGCAGCGCCCGGCGGCCGGCGACAATTCGGAACATGTCGAAGGCGCGCTGCGGGCGCTGTCCGACCGCCTCGATCGCATGCCGGTCGGCAACGACAATGCTTCCGCGTTCGCCCATCTCGAACAGCGCGTGTCCTACCTGCTCGAGCGTCTCGAAATGTCTACCGACAGCCGCAGCGGTAACCTCGGACGGGTCGAGGATGGGCTGCAGGACATTCTGCGCCATCTCGAAACCCAGCATGCGAGCTTTGCGGCGCTCGCCGAGAACAGCCGGAACGGGGCTGCGCCGTCCGACAGCGGCATCGTCGATCTCGTCAAACGTGAATTGTCCGACATCCGTTTCAGCCAGTCGGAAAACGACCGCCAGACCCAGGATTCGCTCGAGACCGTTCACAACACGCTCGGCCATGTGGTCGACCGGCTGGCGATGATCGAAGGCGACCTGCGCGCGGTGCGCACCCAGCCCCAACCCGTCACGCCGCAGCCGGAAACGCCGCCCGCCCCTGCATTCGTTCCGCCACAGGCGGCCGCGCCTCGCGTCGCGATGGCACCGCAACCCAAACCCGAACTGCCGAATCCGGCCGCGGAACCGGAACATTTCGCCGCGGCTCCGCGGGAATTCCAGGCCGCGCCACCGCCGATGCCATCCGTTGCGGCCGCCGCGGCGCCAAAGGCCATCAGTGAAATTCTGGTGCCGCATGCGGCACCACCGCGCGTCGCCATCGAGCCGGATCTGCCGCCTGATCACCCGCTCGAACCGGGCACCCGCCCGGCCGGGCGCGTCGCTTCGCCGACGGAACGCATCGCGGCTTCCGAAGACGCCATCAGCGGCATTCCGGCTAGCACGAGCGCGCCCGTCAGCACGTCGAGTTTCATCGCCGCCGCGCGCCGCGCCGCCCTGGCCGCCGCGGCCGCGCCGGTTGGCGACAAGGCCGCCCGCGGCACGCCCAAGCAATCCGCCAGCGGCCAGGCCAAGGAACCATCGACGATCACCTCCAAGATCCGCTCGCTGCTGGTGGGCGCGAGCGTGGTCGTGATCGTGCTCGGCACCTTCAAGATGGCGATGACGCTGCTCGACGGTGGCAGCGCGCCGCAGGCGCCCGCGACTGAGAATTCGAGCGAGCCGCCGCCTGCGGTTCGATCGCCCGCCGGCGACACCGCCAAGCCGGCGATGCCGGCGCCCGCGGCGCCTTCGATGACCTCGCCGACCCCGATTGGACGGCAGTCCCTGAACAATTTGGTACCCGACGCCTCCGACAGCACCGCGTCGGTAGCGATCCCGCAAACCGGCGAAGTCACCGGCACCATTCCGTCCCAGCCGGCGACGCTGGGCACCGGCAAACTCGCTTTGGTGCCGATTCCCGCGACCGAACGGCTGCCCGACGCGATCGGCGGACCGGTGCTGCGCGCCGCCGCCCTCAAGGGCGATCCAGCGGCCGCCTATGAGATCGGCCTGCGCTACGCCGAAGGCAAAGGCGTCGCGGCGAATTTCGACGAGGCCGCGAAATGGTATGACCGCGCGGCGCAAGCCGGCGTGGTGCCGGCGATCTTCCGGCTCGGGACCCTTTACGAAAAGGGTCTCAGCGTGAAGAAGGACGTCGATCTCGCGCGACGCTATTACATGCAGGCCGCCGAGCGTGGAAACGCCAAGGCGATGCATAATCTGGCCGTGCTCGACGCCGATGGCGACGGCAAGGGCGCCAACTACAAGAACGCGGCACAATGGTTCCGCAAAGCCGCCGATCGCGGCGTCGCCGACAGCCAGTACAATCTCGGCATCCTCTATGCCCGCGGCATCGGCGTCGAACAGAACCTCGCCGAATCCTTCAAATGGTTCAGCCTCGCCGCGGCCCAGGGCGACGCCGATTCAGGCCGCAAGCGCGACGACATCGCCAAGCGGCTCGACGCCCAGTCGCTGGCGGCGGCGAAACTGGCGATCCAGACCTTCACGCCGGAGCCCCAGCCTGACGACGCCGTCAATGTGGCGAGCCCCGCCGGCGGATGGGACTCCGCGCCGGTGCAGGCCGCTGCCGCCAAACCCGCCGCCAAACCGGTTGCGGCCAAGCGCACCGCCGCCGCGCATTGACGCCATTGGCAACGCCGCTCGGCGTTCCCGGCATATTTTCCAGCGACAAGGCTGTATAAGGAAGCGCGCGGAAGGCTCTCATTGCCACGGGGATTGCTTTGCCTGTCGATGATCGTCGCGATGAAGGAAGTCGTTTCCGAACGTCGCCGACGGGACCGTCGGTAGCGCCGCAGCGCGCGCCGACCGGCCAGCCGCCAACCGACCAAGCCTCGGCAAGGCCTGGTCGCGGCAACAGGCGGCGATTTGGGTCGGTTCTGATATTCATTCTGCTGATTTCCGGCTTCGGCATCCGCGCCTACCGGGACCTGTCGCGGCCCGAGGCATGGGCCTACTGGAAGGACCAGTATTTCTCCCCGAGCATGACGTCGTCGCCGATCGCGAGCATCGACCTCGATGGCTCGGGCCACGGCCGGCCCGGACTGGCCATCAGCGGCCAGATCGGCCCCGCCGCCGCGAGCTGGTTCCGGGACCGAATTGACGAAAGCCATCTGGCGGCGGGCGATGTCATCTTGCTGTCTTCTCCGGGCGGCGATTTGAATCAGGCCATCATCATGGGCGAGACCATTCGGTCGCGCGGACTGGTCACCGCCGTCGGCGTCGCCGGCGCTGTGGGCCACATCAAACCGTCCTATTGCGCCAGCGCGTGCGTGCTGGTCTATGCCGGCGGCAAGATCCGCTATGGCATCGAGGGCTCGGCGCTGGGGGTCCACCGGTTTGTGACGCCCGCGCCCGGTCGCGATCCCGTCGCCGAAACCCAGCGCACCGCGGGGATGGTGCTGAGCTACATGACCAGGATGGGCGTGTCCTCCTCCGTGGTGGCGGCGATGTCCGAGACCAGCGATGTCCGCTGGCTCGGCACCAGGGAGGCTATGGCCATGAACCTCATCACCAACCCGATCGCCGATTCCGTCGTACGGCCTTGAAGCGTCGCCGCCGTTAATCTGAATCATTCACCACATCCGAATTTGTAAGGCCGGCAGCGGCAAAAAAGCGGGGGCCGGGAGATTCTTTAGTCCCTCCCATGGACGATTTCGGCTATGCAGAGGCCCGGCATTTGATCCGCATTCCCCAGGGAAACCACGCCATGAGCGGTTTCGGCCAGCCTCAGGGCTAACTCCGAAGCGACGCGCGTGCAGCTTTACCTTCCGATCGCCGATATTCCGGTCAATATTTTCCTCATCCTGGCGATGGGCGCGGCGGTCGGTTTCGTGTCCGGCATGTTCGGCATCGGCGGCGGATTCCTGATGACGCCGCTGTTGATCTTCATCGGCATCGCGCCCGCGGTCGCGGTCGCCTCGGTCGCCAGCCACATCGCGGCCTCGTCGTTTTCCGGCGCGATATCCTATTGGCGCCGCCGCGCCATCGATCCGGCGCTGGCACTGGTGCTGCTTAGCGGCGGCACCGTCGGCACTGCGCTCGGGGTCTGGACCTTCACGCTGCTGCGCTCGCTCGGCCAGCTCGATCTCATGATTGCGCTGTCTTATGTCGTGCTGCTCACCACCGTGGGCGGACTGATGTTCTATGAAGGGCTGCGCGCGATCCTGCGGGTACGGCGGGGCGTCGCCGTTCCGTCGCGCCGCTCCGGCAGCCATGGCTGGATCCACGGGCTGCCGCTGAAGATGCGCTTCAAGCGCTCCAAAATCTATCTGTCGGTGATTCCGGTCGTCACGGTCGGCCTGATCATCGGCTTCATCGGCGCTGTGATGGGCATCGGCGGCGGCTTCATCCTGATCCCGATCATGATCTATTTGTTGCGGGTACCGACCTCGACCGTGATCGGCACCTCGATGGTGCTGACGCTGGTCACCATGGTGTTCGCGACCATGCTGCATGCGGTCACCAATCATCTGGTCGACGCCGTGCTGGCGCTGATCCTGATGATCGGCGGGGTCACCGGCGCGCAATTCGGCGCGCGCGCCGGCCAGAAGATTCGCGGCGAACATCTGCGGCTCCTGCTCGGGCTGTTGATTCTCGCGGTCGGAATCCGCTTCGCGATCGAACTGGTGCTCCGTCCCGACGATCTCTTCACCATCCGGGAAGCCGGAGGTGCGGGATGACCAAACCTTGCTTGCGCGCCGCGATTGGCCTGATGCTGATGCTGGGCGCAACTTTCGCGGCGGCGCCCGCGCAGGCGGAGCGGCTGATCGTGTCGGTCTCGAATCATCGCGTGACGGTGACGCCGAACTACTCCGGCGAGGAACTGGTGCTGTTCGGCTCGGTCGAAAAGGACGCCGCCACGCCCGCCAGCCGCATTGCTTACGATCTCGTCGTGACCGTCTCTGGTCCCCGCGCCGACATGGTGACGCGGCGCAAGGAGCGCAAATTCGGCATCTGGATCAACACCGACTACCGCGAATTTCTGAAAGTACCGACCTATCTCGCTTTGTTTTCCAACCGCCCGTTCGACGCCATCGCGTCCCCCGAGGTCGAACGGCGGCAGCAGCTTGGACTCAACAATGTGCTGCTGACCCAGCGCGTCGGGCCCGACTATGCCGACGTCGTGCCGAACGATGCGTTCCGCAGCGCCTTCGTGCGGCTGCGCGAGGAACACGGGCTTTACCGCGAGGAAACCTCCGCGGTGACCTTCCTGACCCCGACGCTGTTTCGCACCGGCATTCCGCTTCCGGCCGAGGTGCCGATCGGGACCTATGAGGTCGAGATCAAGCTGTTCTCCGACGGCCAATTGGTGACGCGGACCGAAACCGCGTTCGATATCGTCAAGGTCGGGTTCGAGCAATTCGTCGCCACCAGCGCCCGCCAGAACGGCCTGGTCTATGGGCTGGTCACCGCCTTCATGGCGCTGATGACCGGCTGGATGGCCTCGATCGTGTTTCGCAAGGATTAGCTTCCTCATGGTGAGGAGGCGCTCTTGCGCCGTCTCGAACCATGAGGCCATCCACCCATCCTTCGAGACGCGGCCAAGGTGCCGCTCCTCAGGATGAGGTCTGTGCATGCGGCGCCTCGATCACCGTGGCGACGCCGGGCTCCAGAAGTCGCAAACGTGCCCCGAAGCCGAGCGTATCGAAGGACGCGCGCAAATCGGCCCCGCTCTGGCGGAAATGCGCCCATCCATCGCTGTGCAGCGGCACGATCACGGCATCGGGAAACGCCCGCGCGGTCTCGATGGTGTCGTTGGTGTCCATGGTGAGATGGAACGGACCGCGGGTCTGTGCCGCGCCCGCGAACGGCAGCACCACGCCGGCCCGAAATCGCCTGGCGACCTCGGCCACGCCGTCGTACCAGACCGTATCGCCGCTGATATAGACCGGACGGCTATCTGGCTTCTTCGATGTCAGCACGAAGCCGATGACGTCGCCGGACAAAGGTTCGATACCGGCCGGACCGTGACGCGCCGGCGTCGCGGTGATGGTCAGCGAACGCCCGTCACTGCCGGTCAATTCGGTGGTGGCCCAGGGCGCCAGGCCCTCGGCGTGATGGCCGAGTCGTTTAGCGCCGGCGAGCGTCGTCAGCACCCGCTTGGCTTGCGTCAGAAAATCCTTGCCGGAATGATCGAGATTGTCCGCATGCTGATCGTGACTGAGCAGCACCGCATCGACCTTCCCGATCGCCTCGGCGCTGAGCGCCGGACCCGACAGCTTCTCGAGCCTGACATGCGGCAGTTGATAGGCGCCCGGCGCATCGAAGGTCGGATCGGTGAGCAGCCGAAAGCCGTCGATTTCAATCAGCGCGGTCGGGCCGCCGATCAGCGTGATGGACAATGTCATGATGAACCCCTGTTGAACGCAAAACCCACCATCGACACAGCGATGGAGTGTCTCAGCCTGATCATTTGCTCGTGTCTATGCGCCCTCAAGGATGATCACCATATCCTTGTCGCCGGTGGATTGCTTGCGGAGTGAAAAGAGCGGCTGATATTCAGCCGATGTGTACCAGGCATCGAGACTGCCCATGTCCGGGAACTCGATGATCACGACCCGTTCCGGTCTCCAATGCGCCTGCTCCGGGAATTTGTGACTTCCACCTTTGGTCAGATACCGTCCGCCATATCGAGCAATCATCGGACCGACCTTGACTCGGTATTCCTCGAACCTTTCGGGGTCGGTGATGATGTGTTCGGCGATATAGAATGCAGGCATCTTGCCCTCCGGTCCGGAATTACGAAAAAAGTCTCACAGCGATCTCAACCCGCGACCCCTGCCGGAACGGGTCACCAGATAAATGCCGAGCGCGACCGGAATGATCCCGAGCAGATCGCGAAATTCGACGTGCTCGCCGAGCACCATCCAGGCGAACAGCATGCCGAGCGGCGGCATCAGGAAGTGATAGGCGCTGGCCGCGGTCGCTCCGCACACTTTGAGCAGGTGAAACCACAACAGATAAGCCAGGATCGATCCGCCCAGCGTCAGAAACGCGAAGGCTCCGAGCAGGCGCGCACTCGGCACGACATCGCCGACATCGGCCAGCGTGAACGCGAACGGCAGCAGCACGATACCCGCGGCCAGATTCTGGACACCGTTGCCGATCCACAGGCTGCCCTTCGGCGCCAGCAGCTTGAACAGGATGGTGCCGACCACGATCGACGCCAGCGACGCCAGCGTGAACAGGATGCCGTGCAGGCTGTCTGAGCCGACCGACATGCGGTGCCAGACGATGAAGCTGACGCCGATGATGCCGAGCAATAGCCCCGTGACCTTGCGCCAGGTCAGTGGCTCGCCGAGAAACAGCGCGGCCAGCACGGCTGTGAATATCGGATTGGCGCTGACGATCAGGCCGCCGAGGCCGGCGGACACGGTCTGCAGCCCGGTATAGCCGAGGCCGAGATAGAGCGCGTTGTTGGCGACGCCGAGAATCGCAAACACCATTGTGTCGCGCCAGGACAGCGACCAGGCATCGCGGCGCAGCGCCGAGATTCCTAGGATCAGGATACCCGCCAGCGAAAAACGCGCCGTGAGCAGAATCAGCGGCGGGCAATAAGTGACGCCGATTTTTCCGGCGACGAACGCAAAGCTCCAGAGCAGGCAGAACAGGCCGATATAGAGCGGCAGCGGGTTGAAGCTGGCGCGGGGAACCGCGACGGATGGCGCAAGCGACATGGGAATTCTCCTTGGGCCTTCGATATAGGTCCGCGCCTTGATATTTGTAAATTAAATGATAAACTGTGATCCAGTGGAAAATCGAATAGGCGACGCGATAAAGAAAAAGAGGTGTCCCATGCTCGATCTCGAACTGCTGCGCAGTTTCGTCTCGGTGGTCGATTCCGGCGGCTTCACCCGCGCCGGCGAGCGTGTCCATCGCACCCAATCCACCGTCAGCCAGCAGATCAAGCGGCTGGAAGAGGATGTCGGCCAGCCGCTGCTCAACCGCAACGGCAAGGACGTGACGCCGACCGAAGCCGGCGAGCGGCTGTTGTCCTATGCGCGGCGGCTGTTGTCGCTCGCGGAAGAAGCCCGCGACGTGGTGGCGCGGCCCGGCCATGAAGGCGCGGTCAGGCTCGGGGTGCCCGAAGATTTTGCCGCCTACCGGCTGGCAAAATTGCTGGCGGCATTCTCGCGCTCGCATCCCGGCCTGCGGCTCGACGTGCGCGCCGATCAAAGCACGTATCTCAAGCGCGATCTCGACCGCGGCGATCTCGACCTGGCGCTGTTCAAACGCGGCGCCGGCGAAAAAGGCGGCATCGCGGTGTGGCCGGAGCGGGTGCATTGGGTCACCAGCAAGAGCCATCCGCGTAATACCAGCGCGGGCTCGGTGCCGTTGATCGGATTTCCCGCCGGCTGCCTGTACCGGGCCGGCGCGGTCCACGCGCTCGAAAGCGCCGGGCGGACCTGGCACATGGCCTATACCAGTTCCAGCCTCGCCGGCATTCAGGCCGCGGTCGCCGCCGGCCTGGGCTTGAGCATTCTGTCGGAGATCGCGATCCAGTCCGACCATCGCGTCTTGACCGCCAAAGATGGCTTCAAGCCGATCGACAAGACCGAAGTGGCGCTGGTGGCCTCTCCCGACGCGAGCCCCGCGACCCTGCGGCTCGCCGATCGCCTCGCCGAGTTCTGCAACAATGTGCAGGCGAAGGCGGCGTAGGGACGCGTGGTCGTAGCGGAAAAACATCTAGCGTCTGGTTTGCTCACTTACCCTCCCCTGGAGGGGGAGGGTCGGATCACATGAGCGCAGCGAAATGTGAGCCGGGGTGGGGTGAAGGTCTCTCAACTCGGGCAGCGTTCGAATGGAGGGACTGTCACCCCACCCCGCCTCACATCGTGCGTCGCACGAATGCGAGGCGACCCTCCCCCTCCAGGGGAGGGTAAGAAGTCGCGAGCTCACATTCCAAATTCTCAAACAACCACACACCTCCGCCTTCCCGCGGCGCGATGCGTCCGAGTTGTTGCAAGAACTTTGTCCCTCAGAGAACAGAGGGCGCAGGGAAAGCCGGGTGCCTGGCGCACCCGCAGCCCCCTGTGCAACAAAAAAGCACAGGGGTAGAAGCCACAGGTTCGCCGAAACATCCGGCCTTCCCTGCGCAATGGTTTTAACGGTTTCCTTCGTGCTCTCCCCGGTGACCGGGCTTTGTTGTCACCGTCATCTCGCGGAAACTTCCGCGAGACTTGACGCCAGCGTCGGGGCGTCAGGACCACACGACTTCGCCGTCCGCTCAAGCGCCGTTCGTCAAAGGCGCTGCCGCGTCCACCGCATCCCGCCCCGCGTTCGTGACGATCGCGAAACGCCCCTCTGTCGGGACGAGACAGCTGCGTATTAAGAAGTGATTTGGGTCAGGCAAAAACAAAAATATTTTTGCAGGAAGGACTGGACAGGCCGGCCGGTGATCGGCCGGTGATTTGCCCGTCAGGCATTGGCCGCGCCTTCGCCACAGCCGGTTTGACCGCAGCCCCCGACGCGCTAGGATCGCGAAAAAGGGAGAAGCTCCATGGAGGATATCGCGGCCGGGCTCGCAGCCGAAGCGCTGCTCGCTGAACACAAGGCCAATCTGCAGTTCAGGACGCTTCGTCCGCCGCTGGCGCCTGCCACGATCGCGGACGCCTACGACATCCAGGACAAATACGTCGCACTTCTGCGCAGCAAGCACGGCGCCGCCGTGGGCTACAAGGTCGGGCTGACCTCGGCTGCGATGCAGGCGTTTTGCGGAATTGACCATCCCATTGCGGGCGTCGTGCTCGCAAGCCGCGTGCATCGATCGGGCGCGACCGTCCGGCGTTCAGACTTTGGGCGACTGGGGCTGGAATTTGAAATCGCCGTCCGCATCAAGTCGGACATCCCGCTCACGGGCACGCCGTATACCGCCGAGACGATCCGGCCTCATATCGACGGCGTTGGCGCCGCCATCGAACTGGTCGACGATCGCGACGCCGATTATGCCGGTCTCGACGTGCTCTCGCTGGTGGCGGACAATTCCTGGAATACCGGCATCGTGCTGTCGGAATTTGCCACGGCATGGCCTGATCTGGAAAACGTGCTGGGGCGCGCGACCAAAGACCGTGTTGGCATCGGCGAAGGCCACGGCCGCGACATCCTCGGACATCCCTTTAATTCGGTCGCATGGCTGGCCACGCAACTGGCTTCGCGGGGCGTCGGGCTGAAAGCCGGTCAGGTCGTGATGACCGGAAGCGTCATGAAAACCGTATTTCCGGCGGAAGACGCGAATTACCGTTTTGACCTCGCGCCGATCGGCTTTGTCGAGGTGCAGTTGGCGGAGGGAAGCAGCGCTGGCTGACATCGAGGCCACACATACTCAACGCATATGGGCGGCATAAATGCTTCGCGGGTGGTGAGGCGGCAGAGCGCATGGTAGCGAAAATGCGCGGGTCATTCCCGCATTGAGGGCGACCATGTCGAACCATTCGCGTACCTCGCGCCGAGCCGTGTTGAAGGTGGGGGCCGGAATCATCCTGGCCGGCAGCGGCGTGATCAGGTCGCGGCCCGCACGCGCTTCGACCAGGCTTCGCGTCTTGCTGAACTTCTTCCCGGAGGCGAGCCACGGCTATCTGTATCAGGCCGTCGCCACCGGCATCTATGACAAGGCCGGGCTTGACGTCGAGATCAGGCCGGGCGGCCCGCAGGTCAACGGCATGCAGCTGCTCGGCGGCGGTGAAGTCGATATCGCGATGGGCGCGGCCGTTACCGTGACCAGCGGCATCGAGCGCGGCGTGCCCGCGACGGTCATCATGCCGTCGTTCCAGCTCGATCCCCAGGCGCTGGTCACCCGTCCCGATATCAACGGCATCGCCGACCTCAAGGGCCACAAAATCCTGGTGTCGACACTTGGCCGCTCCAGCTACTGGCTGTGGCTGAAAAACCGTTTCGGTTTCACCGACGATCAGGTCGGCCCCTACACCGGCAATCTGCAGCCATTCATTGCGGACCCGACCATCGCGCTCGGCGGCGTGATCCAATCCGAGCCCTATAATCTGCGCCGCGCCGGCGTCGACGTGAAGGCGTTCCTGCTCGCCCATGACGGATACCCGCCTTACGGCTATCCGCTGATCGCGATGCAGGGCTTCATCGGCAGCAACCGCGATGTGGTGCAGCGCTTCGTCCGCGCGTCGCTCGAAGGCTGGAAGAGCTATCTGGCGGAGCCGACGCCGGGGCTCACGCTGCTGAAAGCGGCGCGTCCCGAAGCCACCGACGACTGGAACATCTACTCCGTCAACCTGATCAAATCCTTGAAACTCGTGGATGGCGGCGACGCACAAGCGCAGGGCCTCGGGATCATGACCGACGAGCGCTGGAAGAAGCTCGCTGACCTCCTGATCGAAGTCGGCGTCATCAAGCCGACCACCGACTGGAAAGCCGCCTATACCACCGAGTTTGTCAAAGGCCTCGGAATTACGCTCTAGCCGCATGATCCGGAAAGGTGGATGCCGGTTTCCGGAACAGATCATGCGCAAACACTGGCGCGATCGCGAGGCGCTGGAGCGCCCGCATTGCTGGGAGGCCATGCCGTGACGACCGAACCGATCGATTTTTCCCATGTTCGCGACATCGTGCAGCAATGCGAAAGCTGTATTCGCCCGGTCAAGGATGCCGAAATCCTTCCCGCCGACGCCTATGTCAGCGAGAAATTCTGGGAATTCGAGAAGCAGGAAATCTTCGGG
This sequence comes from Bradyrhizobium sp., assembly GCF_050014615.1. GTDB lineage: Bacteria > Pseudomonadota > Alphaproteobacteria > Rhizobiales > Xanthobacteraceae > Bradyrhizobium. The sequence continues at coordinate 15,120 of NZ_JBEKCZ010000015.1, forward strand.
CGCGAGTGGCTGGCGATCGGCCATGTCAACGAGGTCCCCGGACCCGGCGATCATATTCCGCTCACCGTCAACGACGAGTCCATCGTCGTCGTGCGCGACGACGACGGAACCGTTCGGGTGCTGTCGTCGATTTGCCAGCATCGCGGCCATCCGCTGATCGGCGGCGTGGCCGAGGCGCCGGCGCCCGGCACCTGCCTGAACGCGAGACGCCTGGTCTGCCCGTATCACAACTGGGTGTATGGGCTGGACGGCAGGCTGGTGGGCGCGCCGTCGATGGGGGAAACCACGCCGATCGCGGAACTGCGGCAGAATGTGCGGCTTCCCGAGATTCGCTCGGAGATATTCCATGGGCTGATCTTCGTCACCTTCAACAAGGACGCCCGGCCGGTGGCGGAAAGCCTCGGCAAGCTGGACCGCGAATTTGCCAATTACGGATTGGAAAATCTGGTTCCGGGTTATGTGTTCGCGCAGACCGATCAGCCCTGGAACTGGAAGCTTCACCACGAGAACGCGCTCGAGCCCTATCACACCGACTACGTCCACAAGGGCTTCCACACCGCGGTGCCCGCCGAACTGACGCAGTTCCGCGACTTCGAGGTCGGCGATGGCCAGATCATGCGGACAACCGGTTTTGCCAAGGCGGGCGGTGACCTGTTCGAGGAATCCGGCAGCCGCCGGCTCCCGGATATCGAGGGCCTGACCAACGAGCAGCGCAGCCGGGTGTTTTTCACCTCGATCATGCCCTGCGTGGTCGCGGTTTTGCAGCCGTCCTTTGTCACGATCACCTTCCTCAATCCGCTGTCCGCGGGACGCATCAACCTGCGGCGGCTCAATCTGTATTCGAAGGCGGCGACGCAGGTTCCCGACTTCGATCGCATACGTCTAGAGCAATTCGAGCAGATGAAGACCATCATCATGCAGGATCAGGTGACCCAGGCCGCCTTGCAGGTGGCGTATCGGTCCCGGTTCGCCCCGCGCGGGCGTCTCTCCCGGCTTGAGACCGCGATCACCCAGCTCAATCACTGGGTGATCGACAAATATCGGCGGGGCCTCGCGCGGGAGGCTGCTGAAATCAAGACAGCCTGATCTGCAGCCCTTCAAGCCGTGAAACGCGTTACAGAGTGCACCCGGTCCAGATGTTCGATCTCATCATACGCGGCGGCACGCTCGTTACACCCGCGGGGCAAGCGCGCGCCACGCTGGCGATTGCCAACGGCGTCATCAAAGCCGTCGCGCCACCCGGCGAAGCCATGTCGGGGGCGCTGGACGTCGACGCCAGCGACCGGCTGATTTTTCCAGGACTGGTCGACGCGCATGTTCATATTCCCGGCTACCTGTTGTCGACGCGGCTTGAGGATTTTGCTTCGGCCACGACCGCGGCGGCGCTTGGCGGGGTGACGACCCTGATGCTGATGCCAACCGACGATCCGCGAACCGCGACGGGATCGTATTTTTCGCGAAAGCGCGACATCGGCGAGCGGTATTCCCATGTCGACTTTGCGATCCAGGCACTGATCGGTCCGCGTACCGAGCGCGAAGACATCGACGAGATGGCCGATCTCGGTGCGATCTCGTTTGAACTGTTTCTGGCTTACGGGGGAAACCCCGGTTTCATCATCGGCCACGACGACTTCGAATTGCGCCGCCTGATGGAGGTGGTTCGGGAAGTCGGCCGCGTGGTCGGCGTCACGCCGCATTCCGCTTCGCTGATCGCCAAACTCACCGAGCGGCAGAAGCTGTTCGAGGAAACGCGAAAGCACCGCGAGGTGTTCGAGAAGGAGAAGGCCAGACCGCCGGTGCAGGTGTTCTCGTTGACGCGGCCAACCCTGTCGGAGGGCCTCGGCATCGCGCGGGCCTGTGTCGTCGCCGCGGAGACCGGGACCAAGATCCACCTCCGCGCGCTGTCCTCGAGCCATAGCGTCGGGATCGTCAACCGCTTTCGCGACGTCGTCGCGCTGTCGAGCGAGGTGATGTCGCATCACCTGCTGTTCGTCGCGGAGGAAGCCCATCGCCTTGGTCCTTACGGCGTCATTGTTCCGCCGATACGAACCGGCGAGGAGCGCGACAGCCTGCGCCGCGCGCTGCGCGACGGCGACATCGACATGGTTGTAAGCGACCACTCGCCGGTGTTGCGTGAAGACAAGGAACCCGGCTGGGCCGATATCTGGAAAACGCCGCCGGGAATGCCGGGCCTGCAGACCTTATTTGCTTCGATGCTGGCGCTGGTCGAGGACGGCGCGCTCTCGCTCGAGGACGTGGCGCGCTGCTGTGCCGAGCGGCCGGCGGCGGGCTTCGGTCTGTATCCGAAGAAGGGCGCGCTGCAGGTCGGATCCGACGCCGATCTGATCGTGGTCGATCCCGCGCGGCCAACTTTGATTGATGACAGCACACAACGAAGCAAGGCGAATTACACCACGCTGAAGGGCCGCTCGATCAACAGCCGGATTGAAAGCGTCTATCTGCGCGGCAGGCTGATCGCGCATCAGGACCAGATGGTATCGGAACCAACGGGCCGCTTCGTGCGGCCGTCACCATGAAACGACAAGGGATCGGAACTCGATCATGATCAACAAGCCGAAGCTGGACATCGTCACGCTGTGCGGAAGTGTACGCAAGGAATCCTACAATGCCGCGCTGGTCCGCGCGCTGCCTGCGATCGCCGCCGGCGATCTGGTCTTCAGGGAGGGACCGTCGGTCGCCGACATCCCGATCTATGATGGCGACCTTGAGAGCATCAGCGGCTTTCCTTCCGCGATCACGGCGCTGGCCGGATTGATCAGGGAGGCCGACGGCGTGATTATCGTTTCGCCGGAATATAATTATTCGGTACCGGGCGGGCTGAAGAATCTGCTCGACTGGGTGTCGCGAACGCCCAACCAGCCGTTTGCGAAGAAGCCGGTTCTGATCCAGTCGGTTTCAGGAGGTCCGCTCGGCGGCGCCAGGATGCAGCATCATTTGCGCCAGATCCTGGTGTTTCTCAATGCCCGGATTTTTGCGCGCCCCGAGGTGATGATCGGACCGGCCTCCGCCAAATTCAGCGCGGAGGGTGTGATCGTCGACGCGCCGACGCGCGAGGCGGTGCGCACGCAACTGGCCGAGTTCTCCGATTATATTCGCGAATTTCGCATCTGAACGCCTGTCTTGCTTTGAGATCGTGGCGCTGAGCAGCCTGCCTCCGGCGGGCATGGCCCGATTTTTGCTTATTTTGCTTCCACGCCCCTGTGATCGCGACCTTGAGCGATTGCTTGGGTTTTCGGCAGGGAATGCAGCGATGAGTAAGTCGGATCTGGTTCTGGAACCAAGCGTCATCTTTGCCCGCAATGTCGACTGGAACCTGTTCAAGGTTTTTTACGAGATTGCGCGGCGCGGCGGTATCGGAGCCGCGGCGCGCTCCTTCAACAGGCAGCAACCGAACATCAGCTCCGCGCTGCAGCGTCTGGAAGCCCATGTAGGTGCGACCCTCTGCATTCGAACCAGCCGCGGCATCGAGCTGACGATACACGGTCATCAGCTGTTTGCCGCATGCCGTGACATGTTCGAGTCCGTGCAGAACATGCCTCGCGCGGCGTCCGCCGTGCGCGGCGACATCGCGGGCACCGTGGCACTTCGCGTGATCTCCAATCTGCATCAGCAGCCGAAGCTGACCGAAATCCTCGAAAATTTTCATCGCCAATATCCGCGGATCGAAATCAAGCTGGACGTCGCGCACTGGCGCGGCGTGCTGCGCTCGCTGAAAAGCGGTGAAATCGAACTTTGCATCGGCTTTGAAGACAAACTGGACCCGAAATATCTCTATCTGCCGATCACCGAGCAGAAACAGCAGCTCTATTGCGGTCCAGCGCATCCGCTGTTCGGGAAAGCCGCCGTGGCGCCGTCACAGCTGGTTGCGGAGCCCTTTGTAGTGACCGAAGACGAGCCCGTTCCCTATACAAGGTATCGGGAACGACATGGTCTCGGCCAGCAGATCGGCGGGTTCGCCGACAATCTGCAGGAGCGGATGTGGCTGATCCAGCTCGGCATGGGAATCGGAATGTTGCCACAGGCCATCGTCGAGGCCTCCGACTTTGCGTCCAAGCTTTGGCCGCTGCTTGACGATTTGGAAGCGCCGACCTGCACGATCTATTTCATGGCCAACGCATCCAGCATCCGCAGTGCGCCGGCACAGCTCCTGCTGGACACCGCGCTGGCCTGCCTGCAGCCGGATGACGCCAGCCCGGCGGATGATCCGCCGCAGCCCCGGCCTGTCAGCCGGCAGGCGGCCCCGGCACCCTTCCCGATCTCCCCGGCATCAGCGGCACCGATGCGCTTGCGGAAGAAACGCTCCGCGACGCGCTGAAGCAAACGCCTTCGATCGACAGGCTTTTCAAGCGGCTGGCGATCACAGATCCAGCACCAACCGGTCTTCGGCCGATCCGGCGACACAGACCATCAGGCTGCGCGCTCGCTCGGCGGGTGAAAGGACCCGGTCGCGATGCACCGGCGCCCCCTCAAGCCAATCGACCTTGCAGGAGCCGCAAATACCGCCGCAGCACGAAGCGGGAATATCGATTCCGAGACTGACAAGTGCGGCAAGCATGGTTTGACCGGGATCGACGCGCATCTCAAGTTTCGAGCGCGACAGGGCGAGCGTGTAGGGCCTGGCGTTGCGATCGACCGGCAGAGCGGGCGGCACGAAACGCTCGATATGAACCCGCTGACCTGGCCAATCGCGCGTCGCCTGCTCGAAATCGTCCAGCATGCTCTCCGGCCCGCAGCATGCCACAGACACGCCCGGCGACGGCAAGCCGACCAACGAAGCGACATCAGGCCGTCCGGAACGCGTGGTGTCGTGAACGACAACATGTCCGGTCTTCATCAACGGCGCCAGCATGGCCTTGAGCGGTGGCTCGCCGCGCACCATCAGATGAAGCCTGAAGTCCGGACGGCCGCTGCGCTGGAGGAAAGCCGCCGCGGACAAGAATGGCGTCACGCCAATTCCGCCCGCGACAAAGACATGATGCGTCAAGTCCCCGTCCAGCTTGAGGCCGCCGCGCGGCAGCGTCACGCCAATGGTATCCCCGACCTTGATCTCATCGTGCAATTTCACGGAGCCGCCGCGGCCGCCGCGCTCACGCTTGACCGCAACGAGATAGCGCTTGTTGTCGGCGGGATCATTGCAAAGCGAATAGGTCCGAACCATGCCACCCGGCAGGTGCAAGTCGATGTGCGCTCCCGGCCGAAATGGAGGCAGTTCCCAACGGTCGGGATCGACCAATGAAAACACCTTGATGTCCGTCCCGCCTTGCTCGATTGTTTCGACGACGGTTTTGATCGTCGTGATCGGCTTGACTTTCATTGGACATTCCGCACGGCATCCCCGACCCGAACCGTGCCGCCTTTGAGGATTTTGCAATTCAGGCCGGAGCGGTTGATCAGCGGATCGAAGATCGCCTTGCCGGTAATCTCCTCGATATGCCGGCACGGGATCGACAGCCGCGTCGACTCCAGCAGGGTTTCGCCGAGCCAGAATTGGCGTCCGACCAGATGGGTGAGAGGCACGCCCGCGACAGTGACGTTGCGGCGGTGCTCCTCGGGGCCGAGGTCGATATTGTGGTCGCGCTTCAGTGCCACCAAGGTTTCATACTCGAACAGCGTCACCTGCCGTCCCTCTTCGGGCCTATGCGAATAGAATCCCTCTTCCTTCCCGATCATGTAGCGGTCGCCTTCGATGCCTTTGCCCTCGATCAGCCGCAGTTCGGGCATCGCGCGCATCGGCAGAAAGGCGCGCGGCGTGATGTGGAGATAACGCACCACGCCGGTCCAGGCCGGAACCACCGCCCCGGGCATCGCGCTTGAGGTATTGATCGTGTCGAGCATCACTGGCCTCCCATTTTGCATTTATTGTCATTTCTCATGCCGGATTGCGACGACAGGGTGAGACGACCCCCGAATTTCGCGCCCCGCCGGATCACGTCAGTTCCTTGTTCGCCATCTCCGGCGCGGCGAAGGTCGCCGTCGCCGTGATCGACGCGCAGACGATCAGGAAAACCGAGACCGGCCAGGTGGCGCCGCCGGCCCATGTCATGAGCGAGGCCGCGATCAGCGGGCTCAGGCCGCCGCTCAGCGCGGCGCCGACCTGGAAGCCGAGCGACGCGCCGCTGTAGCGAAGCTTCGCGGTGAACAGCTCGGAATACCAGGGCGCGCCGATCCCGAACATCACCATCTGGCCGAAACTGATCGCGACCACAATCGTCAGGATGACGATGGTCGGATCGCGGGTATCGAGCAGCCAGAACATCGGGAATGCGAACAACGCACAGAACAGGCAGCTCGCATAAAACATCGTCTTGCGGCCGACCCTGTCGGATAACCAGCCAAAGAAGGGAATCGAGAACAGCGCTACGAATGAGGCGATGAAGGCGCCATTCAGCACCAGGCCGCGCGAAAGACCAAGACGCGAGGTCGCATAGGACATGATGAAGACGCCGGCGATGCTGGCATAGGCGATCTCCGAGATCTTGAGGCCCACCGCGGTGAAGAACGGGCGGCGGTGATATCGGAAGATTTCGACGATCGGTATCTTCACGACCTCATTCTTGGCCTTGATCGCCCGGAACGCCGCGGTCTCTTCCATTTTAAGGCGGATCCACAGTCCGACACCGACCAAGAGAACGGAGATCAGGAACGGAATCCGCCACCCCCATGTCATGAAGTCATTCTCGGGCAGTTGCGAGACCAATCCGAACATGCCGATCGCCGCCAGATTTCCAACGGGATTGCCGACCTGAACCATGCTGCCGAGGAAACCGCGCTTATGGGTGGGACAGTTCTCGACCACCATCAACACCGCGCCGCCCCATTCGCCGCCCAGGCCGATGCCCTGCAGGAAGCGCAGCACGACCAACAATACCGGCGCCGCCACGCCGATCTGTTGATAGGTCGGTAGCAGGCCGATCAGAAACGTTCCCAGTCCCATCACGATGATGGTGATGGCGAGCATCGCCTTGCGCCCGACCCTGTCGCCGAAATGGCCGAAGATCGCCGCACCCAGCGGGCGGGCCAGAAAGCCGACCGCATAAGTCCCGAAGGCGGCAATCGTCGCCAGCGCCGCATCGCCGGCGGCGAAGAAGACCTTGTTGAATACCAGCGCCGTCGCCGCGCCGTAAATCAGGAAGTCGTACCACTCGACGGCGGTACCGATCACGCTCGACCACACGATGCGGCGCAACGCCGCCGCATCGTCCGGGATAACCACCGTGGTGAAGTCCTCTGCGACGGTCATGATCGCTCCTCTCAAAGCCATGGGGCCAATTTTTCCAGACGCATATCGTCTTCTCCGCCCGACATCCGGGATGGAGCAGAAAACTCTTGGTATCGCCCGCTGGTCGTCCGTCGCCCCCAGCGCGGGCGTTGTGCCTCAAGCAATTGCCGCGATGGCCGCGATCTCGACGCGGATAGAAGGATTGGCGAGCCTGGCTTCGACACAGGCCCGCGCCGGCGACGCCCCCGCGGGCACCCATGCGTCCCACACCGTATTGAACGCCGCGAAATCCGCGATGTTGGGAAGCCACACAGTCGCGGTCAGGATCGATGACTTGTCCGTTCCGGCCTCCGTCAGCAGTGCGTCGATCTTGCCGAGCACCTGGGCGGCCTGGGCTTCGATACCGACGGAAAGATCGTCCGGCACCTGACCGGCGAGATAGACCAGTCCGCCATGAATGGTGGCCATGCTTAGTCTTTTGCCAACTCCGAGCCGTTTGATCATGACGCCGCCCGCAATTGGCCGGAGGCGCCCGTGGCGCCGAGCGCCTTGGCAATGCTGCGGTCGAGATATTCCAGGCGATCCTGTCCCCAAAACGCCTCGTCGCGAAAGAAGTAGAACGGCGCACCGAACATGCCGCGCGCGACAGCCGTATTGGTGTAATCGAAATAAGCGCGTTCGGGAGCCGGCAGCTTCGCTTCCCGGAGCAGCCCGTTGCCGTCGAGCCCGATCCCTTCGGCGATCGACACTAGCGTCGCTTCGTCTTCGATATCCCTGTCCTCGACCCAGGTCGCGATCATGACCGCATGCACCAGATCATGCACATCGAGCCCGCGCTGCTGCGCAGCGATGACAAAATAGGACGGCAGCTGCCCGTTCGCCGGCATGTATTTCGGATGAAGATTGATCGGCATCCCCAGGAGATCGCGAAACCGCTCCATCTCCAGCAGCCGGTAGTTTTTCCGCTCGACGGACCGAAGCTGCAGCTTGATGCCGCCGGTCCGGGCGTAGACCGACGCCAGATCGACCGGATAATAATTGATCGTGAGCTTGTACCTTTCCGCCATCGCCTTGAGCCGCGGATTTCCGAAATAGGCCCAGTCGGAATTGATCCAGAAATAGTAATCTATGGTGTCGGTCATTTTCCTCTCCTGACAATCAGCGTTCATTGAATTGCGGCGACCATCGCAGCAGCCGTCGCTCGACCCGCTCGGCAATGGCGACAAGGGCGATGCCGCTCAGCCCCAATACGGTGATCGCGGCGAACATTTCGGTAGCGTTCAGCGTCGAAAGCGCGGTCACGATCAGGTAGCCCATACCCCTGGTGGTGCCGACGAATTCGGCGATCACCACCGCGACCAGCGAGAACGAGATCGCGTTCGGCAAAGCGGCGAAGGTCCAGGCCAGCGCACTCGGCACCCGCACGCTCCACATGATCTGCCGCGGCGTTCCGCCCAGCGTCTGGCAGAATTGCAGCAGATGCTTCTCGATGCTGACGCTGCCCTTGAAGGTGTTGAAGAAGATCAGAAAGAACACCACGAACCAGGCGGTGACGACCTTGGCGAGCAGACCGAGCCCGAACACCATGGTGATCAAAGGCACCATCGCGATGCGCGGCAGCGAGTTGAGACTGACGATGAACGGATTCAACGTCTTCGCCATGGTCGGGCTCTGGCTGAGCAGCAGGCCGACCAGAAAGCCGGTGCTGGTTGCCACCACCAGTCCGAGCAGGGTCGCGCCGAGCGTCGAGGCCAGATGCGGCAGCAGGAACCCCGCCTGCGCGCCGAAGGTCCATTTCCACAGTTGCAGCGCAATCAGCGACGGCCGGCTGATGAAGAACGGATCCAGGAAGGTGTTCTTGATCAGATAGGGAACGCGGGTAAGCCCTTCCCACAGACCCAGGAAGACCCCCAACAGGACGACCTGATAGAGCGCAATGCGAACGTGATCGCTGAGTCCCTTCTGTCGCGCCGGCGCGGTATCGACATGCGCGGACGCCGTTGTGCTGATGGTCATGCCGCCGACCCCAGAATAGCCGCCGTGCCGTCGGGCGTGCGCTGGTATTCCTTGCCGAGCACACCCCACAGTGCGCGCAGGTGCGTTCCGAATTGTTCGGTCTCCCTCACGGTGTAGGGATCGCGCGGATGCGCAATGTCGATGCGGCGATCCAGCAATATGCGGCTGGGTGGACCGGAGAGGACGATGACGCGATCCGAGAGCGCCACCGCCTCGTCGAGATCGTGGGTGACCATCACGATGGTCTGGCGAAGCTGGCGCCAGATCTCGTGCAGTTCGCGGTGCAAATTGATCTTGGTATGGGAATCGAGTGCGCCGAACGGCTCGTCCAGCAACAGCACGCGGGGATCGCAGGCCAGCGTCATCAACAGCGCGGTCCGCTGCCGCATGCCCCCGGAAAGCTGATACGGGAAGTAATTCTCGTAGCCGCGTAAATTGGCGAGCTTGAGCAGGCTGGAAACCTTGTCGCGGATTTGCGCTGTGGGCATGTGGGCAAAGCGCAGCCCGAGACCGACGTTCTGCTCCACCGTCAGCCATGGCAGCACGGCATCCTTCTGAAACAGGTAGCCGAGCCGCGACGGAACATGCCCGGGCTCGACCAATTGGTCCTTCACCCGAATTTCGCCGGCGCTGGGAGCGATGAAGCCGGCGATCAGGTTCAACAAGGTGCTCTTGCCGCAGCCGCTCGGCCCCACGATGCTGACGAATTCGCCATCCGCGATGGTCAGCGAGACATTGCCGATCGCGGTGTGCGAGGTGGCGCCGGAGCGATAGGTCTTGCGAATGGCGTCGAGGGCGATCATGACGCGGCCCTCACGCTTTGGCGCGCGCTTTGCGCACGAAGCTCATATCGACCGCGTCGCCGTATTTGGCTTTTTCCTGGAGATCGGCGGTCGGATACATCCGGCCGCTGCCCATCACTTCAAGCAGGCTGGCGTAGGATTCCGGCGAGTAATCATTGTCGTAATTCCAGACCGCCTTGTACTGGTTGATCCCGCTGACCAGCGACGCTTTCGGCGTTCCCGGCAGATAATCGGCCTGGATGACGTCGGCGATTTCCTCGGCCGACGACGCTTTAAGAAAATCCGACGCCTTCACAAGGCCCGCGACCAGCTTCGCGACCTGCTCCGGTTTCTCGCGGACCGTGTCCTGGAGAACGAAAAGTCCGGTCCCGGGAAGATCCCCCTTGAACGCGACCTGCCAGTCGGCGTCCTTTCCGGCCTGGAAGATCGGGACGGCCCACCCTTCCTCGACGGCCCGTTCCACCATCGGAAATGTGGCGATGCATCCATCGACGGATCTCGCCTTTACCGCGCCCAGCATGGTGGTGAAATCGCCGAGCGCCTTGAGTTCGACGGCGTCCTTGAGATGGACGGCCTCGGCGATATAGGCGGCGAGAAGCCAGGTCCAGCCCTGCGGCTGGGTGATGCCGATCTTTCTGCCCGACAGTTGTTTGACGTCCGTCAACCCGGCGTCGAACAACTCCTTGTGGACGATGATGTTCGCGGCGGCCGGCCGGCGCTCCATGTTGAAGATCAGTACCGCCGGCTTGCCGGCCATCGTCAGCGCCACCGAATCGCTCGAGCCGCTGGAGGATGCGAAAATCTGGCTCGCGGACAGCATCTGTTTGCCACGCGGGCCGCTCTGCGAATTGATGTGTTCGACGTCCAGCCCGGCTTGCGCGAAATAGCCCTTCTTGATCGCCACATAGATCGCGGCATAGGCGACGTCGAGGCCAGCCGCGCCGACGGACATCGTGTCGGCGGCCGCCGCCGTCCCTGGCGCGAAGAGAAGCGTGGATCCTGCTGCGGCAAATTGCAGGAGAGCACGGCGGTCAATCATTGCTCGCGGCATGACCTTCACCTTTCGAGCGCCATATGCGCGCTTGAAATCGACCATGTTTACTGTGGGAAATCAATACCGCGAAAGCCGGCAAATGGCGCCGAAACCGGCAGGAAATCGAAAATGACCTGTTTTTGGGCAAAAAATCGATGTTTTTCTCTGTTCTGCTTACAATATCCGCGTTATTGTCGAAAATTCCAGCAAAGCCGTGTTTTCTGATAGAGTGCTATGTGGGATAGCGGATGCCACGCCGCCGTTGCCCCCACTGGCGCGAGGCGCTGGTCTGATGCAGAACGTGGTGACGGACGCGAATGTCCGTGAAGGAGATTTGCTTTGCTGGATGTCAGCCGGACCGCAGGATTGGGCCTTAATCTCCGGCGCGTGCGCACGGAGAAAGGCCTGACGCTGGATCGTCTGGCCAGCCTGAGCGAACTGACGCGGGGATATATTTCCCTGGTCGAGCGCGGATTGAAGGTGCCGTCGATTGCGGCGCTGCTGCGCCTGGCCAAGGCGCTCGATGTCAGCGTGGCGTATCTGTTCGATCCGAACTCGGCGCAGGCGCCGCGCTACACGATCTATCGTCAGCGCGAACAGGGCGCCATTCAGACCAGGGACGGCACCTTCGGTCTGTCGGCGCTCGCCGCGGGCCGTACGCGCAAGATGATGGAGCCGTTTCTGCTGACCCCTCCCCACAAATCGGCACCGCGGGCCTCGCATGCCGGCGAGGAAATGCTGTTCGTGGTCAGCGGACGAATTGTCATCAAGCTCGACGGCGAAGATATCGTGATGGACAAGGGCGACTGTCTCTATTTTGCCGGCGAGACGCCGCATGAGGTTCGCAGCCTCGGACGGCAAAAGGCTGAAGTCCTTGTCGTCGTTGCGCTGGCGTCGTCGGACACTGCCTAGGCACTATTCGCAGGAGGCGATCGAACCCGCGCCTGTTTCCGTTCCGGCGCCCATCAGCCACGGCGATGCTTTTTTGCCTTCTTCCCGAATGCGGGCTTCGAATGGGGCGCGCTGGCCGGCGGCGATGCTCCGGCGTGGGCCGGCTTGTCCCAGGATTTCTTGTTCGCGAAACCCGGCTTCTTGTCGAAACCGGGTTCCTTGCCAAATCTCGGGGTGTTTTCGCCGTTAGGCTTGCCGTAGTGCTTCGGCTTCCTCTCATCCCGCGATGCATCGTTCTGGCGAACGCCGCGGTCGGCCTCGCTGGCCTGGTGCCGCGGCGCGTGCACCCGCTTCCCCTGATCCGCCTGACCCGTTGGCGCTTCGGTCAGCGGCTCGATCCGGATGTTGTCTTCCTTGTCGGGACGCTTGATCATGGCCGCGAAGGATTCGGCGGCCCGCCCGGAAATCTCGAACTCGGTGGTGGTGTCCATGATGCGGATGGCACCGATGTCGTGCTTGTCGATGCCGCCGCGGCGGCAAATCATCGGCAGCAGCCAGCGTGCTTCGGCGTTCTTGCGCCGTCCAATGGCGGCGCGAAACCATACGCTGCCCTCCGCCATGGCGTGACGCGGTGATGATTTCGACGATGGCTTTGGCGATGGTTTTCCCGCTTTCGATCGCGGTCCGTCGGCATGATCGTCGCCGCGCGGCGTTCGGCTGTTCTTCTCCCGGCCGCGATCGTCGCGCGAGCGGCCTGCGCCCTGGCCGGGATCGAGAATGTCTTCGGGCGAAGGCAGCCGCGACCGATAGAGCCGTACTAGCGCCGCGGCGATATCCTCGGGCGAGCGCTGCGCGAGTAAGGCCTGCGCCAGCACCAGATCGTCGCTGGTCGTCTCCTCCGCGAACAGCGCATCCTGCAACATCCGCTCCTGATCGAGCTTGCGGATCTCGTCCGCGGTGGGAGCCGTGCCCCAGACCGCCTCGATGCCGGCCAGATTCAAAAGCAATTCCGCGCGCCGCTTGCGCGCCGACGCCACCAGCAGCACGCTGACCCCCTTGCGGCCGGCACGGCCGGTGCGGCCGGAGCGATGCTGCATGACCTCTGCGTCATTCGGCAGATCGGCGTGAATGACCAGATCAAGATTCGGCAGATCGATACCGCGCGCCGCGACGTCGGTGGCGACGCAGACCCGGGCACGTCCATCGCGCAACGCCTGCAGCGCCTGGGTTCGCTCGCCTTGCGTCAGTTCTCCCGATAGAGCGACCACCGAAAAGCCGCGCTCCAGCAGCGTCGCCTGCAAATGCCGCACCGCCTGCCGGGTATTGCAAAACACCAGCGCGCCCGGCGACTCGAAGAAGCGCAACAGATTGACGACCGCGTGCTCGACATCGCCGGCGGCGATCCGGATGGCGCGGTACTCGATATCGGCATGGCCGCCTTCGTCGCCCGCGACCTCGACGCGAAACGCCTGCTGCTGATACTGCTTGGCCAAAGCGACGATGCCACGCGGCAAGGTCGCCGAGAACAATAGCGTGCGGCGGCTGTCCGGCGTGGTCTTGAGGATGAATTCCATATCCTCGCGAAAACCCAGATCGAGCATTTCGTCGGCCTCGTCGAGCACGACCGCTTTCAATTCCGAGACATCGAGGCGCCCGCGCCGCAGATGATCGCACAGCCGCCCCGGCGTGCCGACCACGATGTGAGCGCCCGCGGCGAGCTCGCGCTGTTCGGCGCGCGGGTCCATGCCGCCGACGCAGGACACCACGCGCGCACCGGCATATTGATAGAGCCATGCCAGTTCGCGCTGCACCTGCAAGGCCAGTTCGCGGGTCGGCGCCACGATCAGCGCCAGCGGCGCGGCCGCCCGCTCGAAGCGTTCGCGAGAACCCAGAAGGTCTTTCGCAATCGCCAAGCCATAGGCGACCGTCTTGCCCGAGCCGGTTTGCGCCGAAACCAGCAGGTCGCGATCAACCGCGGTATCCGCCAGCACGGCGGTCTGGACCGGCGTCGGCTGATCGTAATTGCGCTCCGCCAGGGCTCGGACGAGCGGCGCGGGTGTGGTCAAAAATGTCACGGGATGGCCGACCTTGGTTGGTGTTGACCGGGGAATATCGAACAGGGCCTCGAACCCCCCGGGGGGCCGAAGCGGCGTGCCCGGCAGATGCACTGCGCATGGCCCGACGGATCTGAGTGAGATGGCTGTCTTTAGGCCAAGAAACGCCAAAGCGCCATGGCTGTGGCTGGGTCCGGGAGCGGCCAACCTGCGCGAAGACCGTCGCTTCTGAATGAACGTCAGGGGCAGCGCCCTTCAGAATAGCATTACGAGCTCATATGCTGCTGATATTACGGTATAATTCGATGGAACCGGCTTGGCGCGCAACGCGACTTCAGGTCGCGTCAAAGCTGCGCCTGGCCTGATTTTGCCGCGTTCAGGCCGCGCGGATGTTGCCGACGAAGCGATCGACGTCGTCGCGCAGGGCTTCCGACAGCCGGGCGAGGCCCTTCGCCGAAGAGAGCACCTCGCCGGCGGCCACGCCGGTTTCGCCGGCGGCCTGGCTGACGCTCGCGATGTGCCCCGAGACTTGCGTGGTCCCGTTCGAGGCCTGCTGCACATTGCGCGCGATCTCCTGGGTCGCGGCCCCCTGCTCTTCCACGGCCGCGGCGATCGCGGCGGCGATCTGATTGACGCGGTTGATGGTTCCTCCGATCGCCTGGATCGCCTGCACCGAAGCGCCGGTGGCGCCCTGGATCGCCGCCACCTGCGCGGTGATCTCCTCGGTCGCCTTCGCGGTCTGGGTGGCGAGGCTCTTGACCTCCGATGCCACCACCGCGAAGCCCTTGCCCGCTTCGCCGGCGCGCGCGGCCTCGATCGTCGCATTGAGCGCCAGCAAATTGGTCTGCTCGGCGATGCCGCTGATCAGCTTGACCACGTCGCCGATCCGCTGCGCCGCATCGGCCAGCGCCTGAACCTCGGCATTGGTTCGATCCGCCTGGGCGACCGCCTCGCCCGCGATGTTGGTCGACTCGGCGACCTGCCGGCTGATCTCGTTGATCGATGCCGACAGTTGCTCGGTGGCCGCCGCGACGGTCTGGACGTTGGTCGAAGCCTCCTCCGAGACCGCCGCCACCGTGGCGGATTTGCTGCTGGTCTGTTCGGCCGTGACCGACATCGAATGCGCCGTGGTCTGCAGTTCGGTGGACGCCGCGGCCAGGGTGCGAAGCGACTCTTTGACCGACTGGTCGAAGCCGGTGATGAAGCCCTCGATCGCGACCTGGCGCCGTTCCTTGTGGCCCTGCTCGGTCTTCTGCTCGGCGGAAAGCCGATCGGCCTCGATCATGTTCTGCTTGAACACCTCGACGGCGCGCGACATGTCGCCGATTTCGTCGGCGCGATCGGTGCCTACCAGCTCGGTGGTCAAATCGTGTTCGGCCAACCGGCGCATCGCCCCGGTGAGCCGCCGGATCGGCGAACTGACACGCCGGTGAACGATCACGAAGCCTATGATCGTCACCGCCAGAGCGACCAGCATCATGGCGCCGTTCAGCGCCAGGCTTCGCGTGGCGCCACTCATCTGACGGCCGGCGCGGGCCACCATCTCCGCCAAAGCGGCGTTGGCGACGTCGACGCTGGGGGTGAGCGAAGCCGTGCTGATCTTCTGCAGCTCAGAAACCGGAAGCTCCGTTTTCTGTCCGTTGCTCATGGCCTTGACGATCTCGCGCTGACGATCGACGATCGCGACGGCGGCGGGCTCCTTTGAGCGGGCGACGACGTCGACGATGGCCTTCGGCGCGTCGGCGCGCGCGACCGCCTCCATGATCTGACTCCAGGCCAGCGCGGCTCGCCCCCGGTCCTCCGCGGCCGCGACGATATCGGCCGGGCTGAAGGGTTGACCGGCAGCGGCGTTGTTCTCAATCCGAACCGCTACCAGACCGCCGAAACTGCGCGCCGCCCATGCGGCTTGCTTGACCAGCAGCAACTGATCGACCACCGGATCGACCAGCTTGAGCGATGCTTCCAGCGCGCCGGTCAGCCCAAGGATGGCGTCCAGATAGGCCTGGGCCGCCTTCGAATAATCCGGTGCGACACTGGCGTCGCGCTCCGGCTTCGGCCGATGCGTGGCGGTGTCCGCTTTGGTGCGCAGCGGCGCCAGGGTTTCATGAGCCGCCGTCAGGCGGGCGAGCAGCGGCGCCAAGGTGACATCCGCGGTTCCCGCGAGCCGTTCGATCACGGCCCGATACCCGGTTTCGGAAATCTCGCGGTTGGTGGCGACCCTGGTGTCGACCCCGCCGTCCGCGGGCGCCTCAGAGATCAGAGCCGGGATGGTGGTACCCCGCTCCAGACGGAATCCCATCAGCGTCGCGAACAGCTGCTGGTCGGTGCCGGCCAGCGACGCCACGCGCTGCGCCGCCTCGTTGCGCTCCATCGCGGCGACCAGTTCCATCGCGCAGAGCGCAACCAGCAGCAATCCGAGCACACCAATGATCTGTCCGAGCACGACTCGGATCGACATTCCGGCAAACAATTTCATTGCAATATCCCGGCCCCAATAACGGATCATCGTCGCGCATTAATCTTAATGTTCGGTATCGATCCGATGGAGGGAAGCCTCTGATTCAGGGAAGCAATGGAGCCCGCATCGAACTCTCAAGTTATTGAAATTGCCTTTGGTTATTGCTGTTGGTGGTTCGAAACGGGCAGCACTCCCGGGAGTCAAATCCTGGGGTTACAACGTGATCGTCTCATAGCGACGTCGTTCGGAGGCTTTCGCCACAGCTTCAGTCCTTGTGCGCGCGCCCAATTTTCGGAACAAGGATTCAACATGGAATTTCACGGTATGCAGCGAGATGTTCAATCGGCGCGCGATAGCCTTGTTGGTCATGCCTTCCGCCAGCGTCGCAAGCACTTCGAGTTCGCGCGGCGTTAGAAGCGCGTGACCGTCGGTCTCGCGCATCGCGCCAAAGCCGGCATCGATTGCGCCGGGCCAGCGGACGATCAAGCCGGCGGAAACCGCGCGTATGGCGGCATCGATCTGGCTCGCGCCTGCATGGCGCGACAGCACGCCGGGTGAATCATAATCGGCGCCTCCGAGCGTGACGACCGGGCGAGTTTCGCCCGGCAGGCCATCGCCGTCGGTCAGGACCACGTCGGCAGCATCCCGCACGCCGACGACAATGTGCCCGGCCTCGGCAACCACTCGGCTCAAGGCGGTATGGCGTAACCGGTCTGGCGCGTAGACGGCTACGCGCAGCCGCCCCATTGGCGCCAGTTTGCCTGCCGCCTCACTCATGCGGCGCGCCGTTCTGCAATCGTGGTCTGCACCGTGATCACCGTGCCGCTCCTGATGAGGCGAAGATCGGCCTTTCGCCCAATGCTGTCGGAACCGAAATACCTGGCGATTCTTCGGAAGCGATGCGTCGATGTCCCGTCCACACTCAGGATGATGTCGCCCGCCACAATTCCGGCTTGCGCCGCAGGACCGTCGTCAACGACCGACATGACCATCAAGCCGCTGGACTGGTCGGCAGCCTCGCGCAGCGCATCGGGCACCGCGACGGCTTGCAAAGCGACACCAAGCCACCCGCGCGCGATGCGGCCGTCTCTGAGCAGCAGCGGCACGATGCGTTCGATGGTTGCGGTCGGAATGGCAATGACCTGGCCGCGTGGCCCGAAGGTCGACATGCCGAGACAAGCGCCGGCGGCGTCGAAAACGGGTCCGCCCTCCTCGCGGCGGGCAAGGCTGACATCGAGCACGATGCGCCGGTCAATGAGGCCACCGCGGCTGCTGTGCCACTCGGCGCCGGCGAGATTGACGAGCCCAAGCCGCGCGCTGGCGCCACCGGTTCCGTCTGCGCCGATCGCAACGGCAATCGCGCCGGTACGCGCCTCGCCCGTGGCGATCGCCGGCGGCACAATCGGCTCTGCCAGCCGCAAGATCGCGACATTGGTGCTGGGATCGCGTCCGGCGATCCCGGCCGTCACGACCGAGCCCCCTGCCGTGATAAGTTCAAAATCATCATTTCGCGGCAGCGACTGCTCGGAGACGACGACAATGTCGGATTGCCACACCATGCCTGTCATGTGCCGCCCGTGTGCAAGGCGGATCGCGACGACAGCGTGTTTCGCAAGCTCCGCGCGCGCGGCCAGAGCGTCCGAGAACTGGGCTAGCAGGTCTGCTTGATCGATCATGGGCAACTCCTATCCGTTCAAGATAGGGACAAACTGGGCGATTGCTTACCTCCAGACTATCGGCCGGACGGCCGGGTTCGCCCTGGCCATTTGACCGGGCCTAAGCCCGACCGTCATTCGAATGCGGCGAAAATGGCCTGTGACATGCGACGTTGCCGTAACCTTTCGCACCGGAGCCCTTGAACGCAATTAAATTCCGCTTGCGTTCAAAACGCGTCCAAAAAATGCGCGCGCCGAGCCAATTCGCTTGAAAGCTGCCCGCCCGCCGGAGGATTCTGATAGAATGCATTTACTGCGACGCCGCTTCGATTCGGCCGGCCCGAAGATTCCGTGGCACGTTGGCCGATCGCCGCACAGCGAGGAGCTCGAGATGAGTGATCACGCGCCAGCCATGACGCTGTCCGAACGCGCCGATGCGCTCGAAGAGCACATGATGCACGAGCTCGAGCGCGTCGTCATCAAGTCGGCGCTGTTCAACCTGGCCGACGGCAAGATGGAAGACGACGTCGCCGCGGTGCTGGCGCGCAATCCCGGCAAATACCTGATCATGAAGGACGACCCGCGGCTTCCCGAAATGCCGGCCAAGCCCACTCTGATCGACTATTTCAGATCCCGGTTCGCCTCGACCTCGCATTTGCTGCAGAGCGCCGCGCACGCCAAGAAGGCCGGCCACGGCGAGAAGGTCATCATGGCCTGCCTGCTGCACGACATCGCGGTCTCGGGGTTCATCCGATGCGACCACGGCTACTGGGGCGCCCAGATGATCGAGCCCTATGTCGACGAGGAGGTGAGCTGGGCCGTGCGCGCGCATCAGGCGCTGCGCTTTTTTCCGGATGAATCCGTCGGCTACCAATATCCGGAAGCCTATGTGAAATGGTTCGGTCCCGATTTTCAGCCGGAGCCCTATATCGTCGACGAGCACAAACGCGCGCTCGATCACAAATACTACATGACGGCACGGCTGATCACGCTCAACGACCTCTATTCATTCGATCCCAACGCCAAGGTCGACCTTGACGACTTCACGGACATCATCGGCCGTCATTTCAGGCAACCGAAAGAGGGGCTCGGCCTCGACAGCAGCCCCTCCGCGCATATGTGGCGCACCATGCTGTGGCCGACACGGTTCCTGTAGTTTTAGGAGCCGTAAATCTGGTTGGGGCCGCCGCTGCCCGGCCGGGTTTCGCCAGCCGCGCAGATGGGAGGGTGAGATGGATGATCGAACCGTGCGGGCGGCGCTGGAACGCCATTGGGATGCTTCGGACGCCAGCGACTTCAACGTCGAACATGAAATCTATCGCGAGGATGCCGTGCTCGATTATCCACAATCGGGCGAGCGGATCCGCGGCCGGCACAACATTCAGGAGAGCCGGTCCGTTCAGCCCAACAAGAAGCGCTTCACGGTGCGGCGAATTATCGGCGGCGGCGATCTCTGGGTCACTGAATTCGTGCTTACCTATGACGGCATACCGTCCTACGTGGTGAGCATCATGGAATTCCGCGAAGGGCTGGTGGCCAACGAAACGCAATATTTCGCCGATCGATTTGAGCCCGGACCCTCGCGTGCGCATCTTGTCGAGCGAGTATCCGAAATCAAGTCATCCTAGAGCGTGATGAGTTTAGGTTGAGGTGGCGAGACCACTTCTCCCTTGCCCCGCCCTGGCACCGGCAGTCCCGCGTCGGTCTGGGGTTTCGTCCGGACCCGACCACGCCGCCGGCCGAGAGCCTACCTTCTGATGATAAGTGCGGAGAATGCGCTTCCGACGCAAAGTACGGCGACGACTGGAAAGATGATCGACGTGTTACCGGTATGATCCATGAAACGTCCGATCAGGGGCTCTCCAAGACCTGCGCAGGCATATGAGATGAAGTTGAGGACACCGGTCGCGGTTCCTGACAGACGCCGGCCGAAAATATCCGGACAAAGGGCCCAGAATGACGATGCCGGACCAAATACAAAAAATCCGCAAAGGAAAAGTCCGACGATGCCGAGCAAGCTGCCATGCGGAACGAAGCCCATCGCTATCGCGATGATTGCGGCCAAAACCATGTAGGCAATGATCGCAAGATATCGTCGCGACCGAAACACGATATCGGAAATCCAACTGTTCGTTGAGGCGCCGAGCGCCATTCCGATCGGCAGCGCCACCGTGATCCAGGTCGGATCGATAATGGACGATCCGGCCTTCCAGTCCGGCCCCAGAAAATGCACGGGGACCCAAACCAGCAAGGCGTATCGTGCCGCGTTCTGGAATCCGATCGACAGACCGGTGGCATAGAGCCGCCAATTTGACAGAACCGCGCGATAGCGTGATGCGCTGGTGTCGGCGCCGATGGGGCCGGAATCGGCTTGATCCGGTGATTTTTCGTCGGTGGGCCCGACCAGTCCGAGGTCCTCCGGCCGTTCACGAACCGTCAGAAACATCACAACCGCACCGAACAGCATGAAGAAGACCGACAGGCGGAATATCCAGCGCCAGTCGAGGCCCAGAGCGCCCAGAATGATGATGGGAAGGAAATACGCCAGCACCGATGAAAAGCCGGACATGCCGACATAAAACGAATAGACGAAGCCGCGGTGCTTATGCCCCCACCAATTTGAAAGCAGCCTGCTGCCCGGCGCAAATCCCATCGCCTGGAAATAGCCGTTCGAACCCCATGCCAGCAGCAACCATACGAAATCGGTTGCAAAGCTGGTCATCCAGTTCGCCGCAAACGAAAGAACGGCGCCGGCGAGCATCATGACACGCCCGCCCCATTTGTCGCCAAGATTGCCGTTGATCGACTGGCCCAGCGCATAGGCCCACAGCATCGAGGCGCTGACCCAGCCCAGCATTTCCTTGGACAGCCCCAGCTCTTTCTGAATGCCGGGGATCGCAAACCCGAATGTCTGTCGTCCCGTGTAGTAGAAAAGATAGCAGAAGGAGACGCCCAGCAACGCGATCCATTTGTAGCGCGTATAAATGGCGTCGACATCCGGCGCGGCGGCAAATGGCCGTGCGATACCCTGCCCTGTATCAAGCATGACCGATCTCCCTTGATGGTATTTTTTATGATTTTAGTATGACGTTCTTACTGCGCGCCATTCAGGGCGAAGTCGAAAATATCGAAGTTGCGCACCCGTCTGGTCTCGGAAATTTCCCGATAGGCCGCGCTCACCGGATGCGAAACAATAAAGGGCACGATCTGCTCACTCAGTCCTCCATGAGACCGAAGACGATGACCATGGAGGCCCGTCAGATCATGCTCGGCCCGGCTTGAGCCGATCACGGTATGGGTATCCCCGATCGCAACAAAATCCCCCTCGCGATCGAGCGGCATCTGATAACGGCCAGCAGCGCTCTTGCCGTCAAGAACCAGTGCTATTCCAGGGATCGCAGCGGCGACTTCCATGACTTCCGCCAGCTCCAATTCCCGGCGCAGGTAAACCCGCACAAACGATCCGAGAGCACCGTGATGCTTCACGAACGGATCGGTAATCGGGCAAATGACGCGGACCGAATCCGGCCCGAAATGTCGATTGAGTTCCTCCTCGAGGAAAACCACGCGCGGTGATCCATCTTCATTGGTCTTGTCGTTCATGCCGTGGTCTGCGATCAACCCGACCACTGCGCCGAGTTCGGCAAGCCGGCCCACCTTCGTATCAACTGCGCCGTGGAATGCGTCGGCCTCCGCCTCGCCGGGACCATGGGCGTGCTGCACCAGATCGGATAACGAGAGATAAAGCAGCTCCGCACGATCCTGTTCGAGCAGCTTGATACCGGCATCGAGCACGAACAACGACAGATCGGGGCTATACATGTCGGGCGTCGACCGCCCGACGAGTTGTTCCACCTTCTCAATTCCGTTTTCCGCAAGCGTGGCACTGCCGGCCTTTTCCGACGAGAAGCAAATCCCGCCTTCCATCCGATGGCCCAGCATCTTGCGAAGCTTGTCCTTGGCGGTGACCGCCGCGACGCGCACACCGGCGCGCGACATCTCGGCCAGGATCGTCGTCGCGCGCATCGGACTGGCATCAACGATCATGATTTCCTTGCCGGTCGCCCGGTCGAGATAATAATTTCCGGAAATGCCATGAACCGCAGGCGGCGCACCCGTCACGATCGATACGTTGTTCGGATTGGTGAAGGTCGGCATCGCCGCGTCGGACAGTGTCGAGAAGCCGTCGCGCATCATCCGGGAGATATTCGGGAAGACTTTTTCCGCATTCCCGAAATTGAGATAGCGCGGATCACAGCCATCGAGGCAGACCACCACCGTGGGGCGCCGGGGCTTCGCATACGCTCGTCCGTTGACCTCGATCATGACAGGTCCCTCGTTTTGTTCGATTGCGTCTACCGGCTGACGAAGAACCTAAGGTGACGCTTGACGAATTAAAATTGACTTATTCGCCAATATTTGTGACTTTTATTCCATGAAGCTGCGCGATCTTCCGCTGGTGTCGCTCCGGACTTTTGCTGTCGTCGCCGATAGCGGCAGTGTTACCGCTGCGGCGCAAACGCTGGGCGTCACCCACAGCGCCGTCAGCAAGCAGGTCAAATTGCTCGAGCGCTGGCTCGGTCAGGCTCTCTTTATTCTCGAAGGACGCAGACTGGTCCTGACGCCGTTTGGCGACATACTCTCCCGCAAACTCGGCATCGCGCTCGAGGATATCGCAGGCGCCTGCGCCTATGTGCAGCGTCAGCGTGAGCGACGGACCATCACCGTGGAAGCACCGGCGACGTTCGCGATGTATTGGCTGCTGCCGCGGGTCAGTGTTTTTCGCGCATTGGAGCCGCAGACGGATGTCTGGGTTTCGACGCGAATGACGGGACAATCGCCGAATTTCGCAGGACATGATCTCGTCGTGATGCGCGGAGAAACGGCTCCGGCTACCACCCGGCTGAACGAGCGTGTCTTTCTGTTTCGCGAGGACATGACCGTGTTGAGCTCGCCCAGATTGCTGGCCGGTAAGCCGCTGGCGAACCCGGCCGATATCACGAGCCATCAACTGATCGAGTCGGTGACGCGTCCGCAGGACTGGCAGGCCTGGCTCAAGCTGGCCAACGTCAACCATGCCATCGTGGCCGGTGGGCACCGGTTCGACCATCTTTTTGTTGCGATACAGGCCGTTAGAGACGGCCTTGGATCATCGGTGGTGCCACGGAATTTATTTCAGATGGCGATCGCCAACCATGAACTCGCATGTCCATTTCCTCATTTGAATTTTCAAGGTGAGCCTTATTTTGCCTATTTCGCCGGCAGCAACATCGACCCCGCCATGAAAAGGTTCAAGGAGTGGCTGGTTCGGGAAGCCAGATCGCAAGATTCCGGATTGACTGGATCGGCAGCGGTCCTGGAACACAAGAAACACCGGCGCTCGACCACAGCCAAGCGCGAACCAGCAAAGCAGCGCCCCTGATCTGGTCGCAGATGTCCGCAATTTCCGTTTGCGCCAATCATGCGTGGCTGACATGCGCCACGCGCAGAGTGGATGATCCACGCGCAACGATCGGTATCATTTGTTAAGCAGTTTCTGGGAGATTCCGGCGTTTTCCTCGCGCGGAGATTCGCAATCCCACAGCCCGCTGATCCCGGCCATTTCGCTGACGCTCGCCGTTACCTGCGCGATCCCCGGGACCTTCCGGGTTGTCCAGCAGCGCTCGCGAAAGCCGCTGGCGCCGGAGCAGCACCGCCAGCGGCCATGGTCGCATTCTCTTTCCGAAAGCCACCGCAATGACCCTCCGCCGCTTTCTGTTCGGTTCCTATATCCTGCTGGCGCTCATCGCCTGCGGGCTCGGCGCAAGGTTGATCCTCGGCCAGGCCGAACGCCTGGCGGCGATCAGCGACACCGCGGCCCGGCTTGAGGCGCTTCGGGCATTGGCCGAGGTGCCACGCTATCTGTCCCCCGAACGAGGCTTCACGGCGCTGGTGCTGCAGACCGCCGCGGTCGGCGGCGGCACGATGCGGCCGAAGCTGGACCAGATGCGGGCGCCAACCGATGCGGCGATGGCGATGGCGCAGGTCAAGGTCGCGGAACTGGCGTCCCGGCTGGCCAATGGGCATGAGATCGCGACGCAGATGTCCGAGGCCGCGCGGCTGTTCGCCAGCGCGCGCGCCTTCGTCGACCAGAAGATGCAGCAACCGCCCGATCAGCGTGGCGATGCGGTGGACGCGTTTCTCGGTCAGGTCACCGCGCTCTACAACGTGATCGGCCCGATGATGCGCGAGCAGCAGCAGCAAATCCTGTCGAATGACGGGCCGACCTATCGCTATGTCGAACTGGCCAACAGCGTCCAGGCGCTGCGCGACAATGGCGGCCGTCAGACTCAGCTGTTGCAGAATATCGTCAGCGCCCATAAGCCTCCGACGGAAGATCAGCGTATCGGCATCCTGGTGATGCAGGGTCAGATCGACATGGTCTGGGCCGGTCTGCTGCCGTGGGAAGGCGCGGCGTCCACCCCTGCGGCGCTCGACCGGGCACTGCACACCGTCCACAGCATGTATATCGACGATTTCGGCGCCGAGCGGCGCATGCTGGCCGACCATTTCCCGAACGGCGACTTTCCCTATGACGGCAATGTCTTCTACGCAAAAACCCAACCCAACTGGGACATCGTGATCGCGCTTCGCAACGCCGCGTTCGAGGCAGGTGCGCAAACCATCGAAGCGGAGCGGGTTGATGCGCGCCGGCAACTGATCCTGGGCGTCGCCACGCTGCTCATCGTCGTCGCCGTGGTCGCGGTCGTGCTGGTTCTGATGATCAAGCGGATCACGGTACCGATCCAGCGCCTGACGTCCAGCATCGAGCGCACGGCCAACGGTGATCTCACTCCCGACAGGCAATATGACGCCTGGCGCGACGAGATCGGGGTACTGTCGCGCGCCATCGGCGTGTTGCAGCAACGATCCGGGGAAGCGCGAAAACTGGAGGCCGAGCAGACCGCCGAGCGGGCGACCCGTGAGACCCGCTCTGCGCATCTGGAAGCGCTGACGCGTGCGTTCGAGGCGAAAGCCAGCGGGCTGGTGGAAATGCTGGCTTCCGGCGCCACCGAATTGCAGGCGACCGCGCACTCGATGTCTACAACCGCGACCAATACCAATGAGCAGGCCAGCACCGTGGCGACCGCGGCCGCGCAGACCAGTGTCGGGATGCAGATCGTCGCCGCGGCGGCCGAGGAACTGAATGCATCGATCGGCGAGATCGCCCGACAGGTATCCCAGTCATCGAAAATCGCCAGCAGGGCGGTGGATGACGCAAGGCGCACCGACGCCATCGTGCGGGCGCTGGCGGACGGCGCGCAGAAGATCGGCCAGGTGGTAGAGTTGATCAGCTCGATCGCCAGCCAGACCAACCTGCTGGCGCTGAACGCCACGATCGAGGCCGCCCGCGCCGGTGATGCCGGCAGGGGCTTCGCGGTGGTCGCAAGCGAAGTGAAAGGCCTGGCGCAGCAGACCGCGAAGGCGACCCAGGACATCGGTTCGCTGATCGGTGAGATCCAGGGCGCGACGGCGGAGGCGGTGCAGGCCATCGAGGGGATCACCAGCACGATCGTCGAGGTCAATACGATCGCCACGGCCATCGCCCAGGCGGTGGAAGTGCAGGGCGGGGCGACCGCCGAAATCTCCCGCAACGTGCAGCAGACGGCCGCGAGCACCCAACACGTCACGGCCAATATTGCTGGGGTGAACGAGGCGGCATCGGCCACCGGCGCCGCGGCCAGTCAGGTGCTGGGCGCGTCCGGCGGCCTGTCGCGGCAGGCGGAACAACTCACCGCCGAAGTGAACAGCTTCGTCGCGGGCGTCCGCGCGGCCTGACGAGGCAGAGCGGACCATCCATACCACCGCCGACCCGCCGACCGACGATACGGACGCACCACTGTTCCGGCTTCCGGTCGAGCCGGACGCGCGCAATGGATTACGCGTCCGATGCCGCCTGATGGCAGACAATTGCCAGTCGATCGGCTGGCAGATTACGGTGATAACCGGCATGATGTACGGATTCGCAATTCGTCCTGCCGGGCAGCCGATCCCGGGAACCATACGCGGTGCAATGCTGATGATTGACACCCTGATCACGCGTTTGCCCAAATGCGAACTGCACATTCACATCGAGGGCAGCCTCGAGCCCGAGCTGATGTTTGCGCTGGCGCGTCGCAATGGCATTTCGCTGCCCTACGCGTCGGTTGAGGCGGTGCGCCAAGCCTATCAGTTTTCGAACCTGCAGGATTTCCTCGACATCTATTATCAAGGCATGTCCGTGCTGATCACGGAACAGGATTTTTATGATCTGGCCTGGAGCTACCTGGAGCGGGCGCGCGCGGATAATCTCGTGCACGTCGAAATGTTCTTCGACCCGCAGGGCCACACGGCCCGAGGCGTTGAATTCTCCACCGTGATCAATGGTCTGCATCGCGCGATCGTGGATGCCCGGCAAGCGCTGGGGGTTCGGGCCAGCCTGATCATGTGCTTTCTGCGCCATCTCGACGAGGCCGATGCGGAGAAGACGCTGGATGCCGCTCTGGCGTTCAAGGACCGGATTGTCGGCGTTGGCCTCGATTCATCGGAAGCAGGACATCCGCCAAGCAAATTCAAACGTGTATTCAACCGTGCCCGCAACGCAGGTTTCTTTCTGTCGGCCCATGCCGGCGAAGAAGGGCCGCCGAGCTACATCTGGGAAGCGCTCGACGTGCTCGGTGTCGCACGAATCGATCACGGTATTCGCGCGATGGAAGATCAGGTCCTGGTTGGCAGGCTGGCGCGGGAGAAAACGGCGTTGACGGTGTGTCCGCTTTCAAACCTGCGGCTGCGGGTGGTCGACGACATGGCAAAACATCCGCTGCGCCGGATGCTGGACAAGGGACTGATGGTGACGGTCAACTCCGACGATCCCGCGTATTTCGGCGGATATGTAAACCAGAACTACCGCGCGGTATCGGACGCATTGGGACTTGATCGCGATGAAATCGTCGCAATTGTTCGCAACGGAATCCAGGCTTCGCTGATGACACCATCCGAGAAGAACGAGGCATTTGCGGAGATCAATCGCGTCCTCGCCACGATCCCATGAGCCCTGCTCCATGGAGCCCTGCGGCAAGGGTTTAGGTGGCGCGCCCGAAGAGATTCGAACTCCTGACCCCAGCTTCATAGTCTGGACTGGACCATTGAAATCATTGAGGTCTGTTACTGCAAGAACGCCGCGGCTCGTCAAAATCCGCGTATTGCGACACAGCCTTGGGCCAACGGCCGAGAGAGAAAACCCGGCCCCGATAACCACAGGGGCTTGATATCAGATCGTGGTGGCCTAGCGTAACGGGCGCAGCTAAAAGCATGTATCGGCGTCACGTCAACGAACGTCGAAACCAGACCGGAATTGCGGGAGGACGACGATGAAGGAGCTCATCAGGCAATACCTCAACAACGGCATTTCACGACGCGATCTCATGCGCGGCC